>CAYZXF010000187.1:0-4950 GCA_964482355.1 uncultured Anaerolineaceae bacterium
TATTCGCGCCGTGCAGGCGCAAACCTCGTGTGCCAAAATCGCTTAGAATTGCTCTCACTTGCGAGAAAGGAGGAATGATCCGCAGTCTGGTCATGAAATCTCGCGATAGAAACATTCCAATGAAAACTGAAACACCAATTGAATTGAAAATGGAGGAGCAATGAAGAAACCGTTTATTATTTTGGCGCCGATGCTTGTATTGGCACTCGCGCTTGGAGCTTGTACGACAACTGCTACTGATGAGCCTGCCCCACCGCCGCCGGCGGCAGAAGAGCCCACAGAAGAGCCTATGGAAGAAGAAATGGGCCCGATCGAGGTGATGGCCTCGTGGGGTGGCGGTGAGCAGGCGGGCTTTGAGGAAGTGCTAGCCGCCTTTACGGAGGAGACAGGCATTGAAGTGACCTACATCTCTGAGCGAGACTTGCCGACGGTCTTGCCAGTTCGTGTTGCTGGCGGTAATCCCCCGGATGTGGCGATGATCCCCCGCCCAGGAATTGTCCAGAGCTTCGTCGATGACGAGGTAGTCGTGTCCTTCGCAGATCTCGGCGTCGATATGAATGCCTTGAGCAGCAGCTACGCGCAGTCGGTGCTGGATCTCGGTACGTTCAACGGCGAGCTGTATGGGCTGCTCACGGCGTCGAACTCGAAGAGTACTTTCTGGTACAAACCCCCTTCGTTCGATGCACTGGGCGTGGGGGAGCCGGACACATGGGATGAACTGATCGCGATCGTTGACGCCTACGTGGATGCCGGCCAATTTCCACTCTCTGTCGGCGGGGCAGACGGCTGGACCCTGACCGACTTCTTCGAGAACATTTACATTCGGGTGGCGGGTCCAGATAATTACAACAAGCTTTTCGTCACCCACGAGGTCGAATGGACGGATCCGACAGTTGTCGCGACGATGGAGCTCTTCCGCGACTTGATCAGTCCAACTGACGACAAGTTAGTGGGGGGTGCACAAGGCGCCAACTCGACCGGCTTCATCGATGCATGGGACCTCGTGCTCGCCGGTGATGCCGAGATGTATTACGAGGGCGGGTTCATGGGCAGCTTCGCCCGGGATAACTTCCCGGACCTGGTGGGAGGCACGGACTACAGCTTCTTCACCTTCCCAGAGATCGATTCGGCCTATGGCAAGCCGGTCGTGGGTGGCGGTGACTTCGCAGTAGCCTTCACGAACACAGCGGCGACCAAGGCCTTCATCGACTTCCTGGGGACTACACAGGCGAATGAGGTCTGGGCTCAGGCATCGGAGGGCGCGCGGATCACACCCAATCAGAACGTGTCAAGCGATCTCTTCGCGGATGCCCTAACAAAGCTCGAAGCGGCCGGCATCAAGGGCGCCGAAATCTTCGTGTTCGACGGCTCGGATCTCGCGCCTTCGGCCGTTGGCGGAGATGCCATGTTCACTGCGTTACAGCGGTTCATCGAGGACCCGGATGACATCACGGGAGTTCTCGAGTTCATCGAAGCCGCAGCGGACGAAGCTTACTAACGTCTCCATCAAGATCGGGGCGAGTGCGCCTCATTATTTGCAGCATTCGCCCCAGATCTTCATCGTTAGATCAATAGCGTGAGAGGGGCCTAATGGGGCGATTCCATCATCGATCGCCGCGCTTTTTTTGCGTTGCCGAACCGGGGGTGTAAAGAGAATAGGAATTACAACTGATGGCAAAAACTCCTAGGCGCAGCTTATCCCGGGGACTGGAACGTCAAACCACTGGCTTGCTCTGGGCAGCTCCGGCGTTGCTACTGATGGCGACATTTCTCGTTTGGCCTCTGCTGCGAACGATCTGGATCAGCTTTCACAAGGGCACGATCATCAGGCCCACCCGCGAGTTCGTTGGCGTTGACAACTATGTGCGTCTCCTGACCAACGATCCCTTATTCCTCACAACGGAGCTCCCTCCATGGTCTGCGCTTTTCAACAGTGCCATTTGGGTAGTGTTTTTCACCGCAGGCGTCGTAGGGTTCGGCCTGCTCATCGCCGTGCTCAGTGATCGTGTGAGCTACGAGCGTTTGGTTAAGGTGTTTGTGTTCCTACCCATCGTCATCTCCTTCACGGCGGCATCGATCGTGTTCCGGCTAGTATTTGCCACGGACCCGGATGTGGGCATCGTTAACGCGGCTTGGAGCGCGGTCGGGCTTGAGCCGGTTGCATGGCTTGGGAACGCGAACATCGTCAACTTCGCAATTATCACAGCTGGCATTTGGGTGTGGACCGCGCTCTCGATGACACTTCTGTCTGCGGCGTATAAGGGGATTTCAGTGGAGGTGAAAGAGGCCGCTTCGGTCGATGGCGCTAATGCGTGGCAGACCTTCTGGCGGATCTCTCTTCCGATGATGTGGGCTACCGTCGTCATAATCTCGGTCACGATGGTGATCAATGCCCTCAAAGCGATTGATCTCGTTCTGGTCATGTCACAGGGCGGACCTGGCGGGGCTAGCAGGATAGTAGGCTTCACCGTTTTCTGGGAGATCTTCAATAACAACAAGGCCGGCTACGGTAGTGCGGCCGCGATCATCCTCCTACTGCTGATGCTTCCCTTGATGTATTACCAATTGCGCCGGAGCGGATTGGAGGCGGCGCAATGACCGAGCAGGCTCGCATCAGCCAACCCGTGAGCGCGGAAGCTGCGGTCGATCGCGGCCGTCGACGAGGATTCGCTAGCCTGACGAGGCGAATAAACCCCGTCCATATCGTCCTTGTGTTGATCGCACTGCTCTGGCTGATCCCGACGCTAGGGCTGCTGGTTACGTCCTTCCGGACGCGGGCTGCCAGTTCCCAGTCCGGCTGGTGGACGGCCCCGGTGACTGGAGGCTGGACACTTGAGAACTATGAAACTATTCTGGGGAGCGAGGGTGGCCTTCCGCCTCCCGGTTTTTCCCGTTCCTTCATCAACACGGTCATCATCTCTATTCCATCGACCCTGATCCCGACCGCAATCGCTACCATTGCCGCGTTCGGCATCGTGTGGCTTGGCTTCTGGGGACGCAGCCTTGTCTACCTCGGAATCGTTGCATTGCTTGTCATCCCGCTTCAGATCACCTGGACCCCAGTCCTACAGCTCTTCAATATACTCAACCTCACCGGCGAGTACTACGGCTTGATTCTCGCGCATACTGGCTATGGGCTGCCGTTTGCCATGTTCCTTCTCGTTGGAGCGTTCGTTCTCATACCGAAGGAATTGGTCGAGGCGGCGCGTATCGACGGGGCGTCCAACTGGCAGGTCTTCACCAGGGTAGTCCTTCCGCTATCTACACCGGTTATTGCAACGCTGGCCATCTTTCAATTCGTCTGGGTCTGGAACGACCTGATGAACGCCCTGATCTTCCTGCAGGACGTAGACAAGTTCCCCTTGACAGTGGCCATCCGTAATCTCCTCGGCCAATACGGCAACGAGTGGCACCTATTAGCAGCAGGGGCCTTTGTCTCTATGCTGGTACCGCTCTTCGTTTTTTTCGGCTTGCAGCGTTACTTCGTTCGAGGGCTTACCTCTGGGGCGGTCAAGGGCTGACCCCCGGTCACTGAATTCAAAGATTTGGCCAACCAAAGCGAATTGGGGGGCTCGAGACTCTTGCGTGTCCTTACGCCGACATGGACACCGCATGACAGACAGCCGGTTTAAGGCACAAGTCCCTGCTGCGGAAGGGGGCGACCAAGTTCAATGAAACGAACCGATGGTGTATCGATGCGAGGAATGTTGGTAATCGCCTTCCTTCTCGCGGCTTGCGGCCGCGTGGATCAAATCGATCTTGTGATTGAGGTACCCGGCGATTTCGCCACACTCGCGGCAGCGATTGCCGAAGCACCCGACGGGGCCGCGATCCACGTGGCGCCAGGGCGGTATCCTGAGCAGATTGTCATCGAGCGGCCGATTTCCATTATCGCGGATCAGGGCCGCGTTGAACTGGGTGGACCGGCGGAGGGATCAGTAATCTACATCGCCGAGACGCACCATGTCACGATTCGCGGGCTCACGGTGATTGGCGGAGACATCGGAATCTCGATTTTTGCAAGCTCCGACGTCATAATCGCGGAGAATTCGATCTTGGGAAGCCGGTATCGGGGCGTGCAGGTGCTCAACGGTTCTGCTTATATCATCGATAATGAGATCAGGCCTGCGCTTGAGCCCTATGTGATTGGTATTCGGGTCGCGAATGCGAGTTCATGGCCTCGGTCGCTCATCTCCGGCAACATCGTCGACCATGTTGGCGCCTATGGCATCGCGATTAACTTTGCTGGGGCAGACATCGAAGACAATATCATTCGTGGCGGTCAGCGAGCCGGCATTGCGATCAACGAGATGTCGATCGCTGACGTGACGAACAACGCCGTGTCAAATGCGCCCCGTTACGGCATCCTCATCACGGACATGTCACATGCTGTGGTGACCAGCAATCAGGTAGTGGGTGCGCTTGAACCGATAAAGCTGCAGTATCACGCGGAGGCCGAGTTAAAGGACAATCAACACCGGTAGGCAGTCTCCTTGCAGCACGCCCTCCATATCGCCAAGCAGCCAGCCTTCTGCGCCGTCTTTCTAGCTCACTAGCCACCATAGCTGGCCTGCGCATGAAGTCAGCTTATTGGTTGCGGGTCGAACGCGTGCCTTGCTGGCCGTGAGCTATTTGGACCGCACCTCGTTTTCGGCCCTTCCTCCCGCCCAATCAACGCACAGGAGTTTTTGCATATGAGTCCTCCTTCACGCCTTCGGTGGTGGGAGCAATCGGTTATCTACCAGATCTATCCGCGAAGCTACCGGGATACAAGCAGAAATGGTGTGGGAGATCTGCTCGGGATCATCGAAAAACTGGATTACGTTCAAACCCTTGGGGTCGACACGATCTGGCTGAGCCCAATATTTGCCTCTCCGATGAAGGATTTCGGTTACGACGTGAGCGACTACACCGATATCCATCCAGACTTTGGGACCCTCGAAACCGTTG
>CAYZXF010000188.1:0-4625 GCA_964482355.1 uncultured Anaerolineaceae bacterium
GGGTGGTGCCGGGCGGCCGCCCTTGAGCTCATCCTGAAGCGACAGGAGCTCTTGCCAGCGACCCTGTGCCGCAAGCCGAGCCTGCTCTGGCCAGGTTTCAGCAGAGGCGTCCGCCAGATGGTAGGTCGGGCCGGCTGCTTCCAGGATGGCGTGCAGCTTGCTGGAATGCGCCTTGGAGAGCTGAGCATAACTGTTAATACCCTGGTCGTTGAGCAAAGTAGCGACTTTGGGGCCCACCCCTTCGATGCGGGTGAGATCGTCTTCCAGGTCGAGGGCGCTCTGAGGCACTCCGCCCACCAGCTCTGCTTTTAGCGCCGCGAGCTTGACCCAGTCGCGATTGGCTGCCAATCGCGACTGTCGTGGCCAGGTGGTTGGGTCATGCAGCTGGAACCCAGCCCCCCCGTCGTGAAGAATTCCACGCAGCCGATGGACGTCGGTATTGGCTAGCTGCTCGAATGTTGTAATGCTGTTTTGGTTCAGAAGGTCGGCAGTTTTGTCGCCAATCCCTTCAACGATCGTAAGATCATCGGCCGCAACTGCGTAAGCCTGTTGTGCTGCTACTGGAACCGTTTCCGGCATTTGCTCAAGTTCGACAATCTTTGCCTTGAGCTGCTGATTCTCAGCCCGTGCGGCGACGAGCTCCGCGTCAGACTGCTCGAGAGCGACATTGGTGCCCTCTTGTCGCCTGCGCCAATAAAAAAGATCTACCAGCCATTCGCCTCCCCAACCGATGAGAACTCCAAACAGCAGAATCACCCAATCCATAGATGCCTCGCTTTATTGTGGATCCGATTGGATCTCAATGTGGATGTGATCCTCCGACAACCTTACTGATGAGCCATTAGATGTCAAATGCGGTCAGGGGCACTATCCGCAAGCTCAGTTTGCCTTTTTTTCAGTTCGAACCCAGAAGCCCCGAGCCCCGAATGCGCTTGTATATTGCAGGATGTCAAAAACCAGAGCACTGATAACCAGGATCCAGCCTAAAGTTCCCGGACCTCCGGGTTTTGCCAACGCATACACCAGCGTGGCCGTCGGCAGGAAAAAGAAGCCCAGAATCGGGACCAAGAGACTTCCGTAGGCGTTCTGAATGAAGTTGGTAAGAATAAGGATAAATATGAAAACCAAACGTGGTGCGGCCAAAGCTGTGACTAAGAAAATACAGCCAAACATCTCTCCTCCTGTGTCCTGCTCAGCGGAATAAGACAGGACTGGCGGCAATTATAAGGCCGCCAGTCCGTATTTCTTTCTTGAAAGCTGTCGACCTGCTTGAGATGAGGCCTCGCTCGCCTGCTAATTACCCCGGCACGTCGTCTTTGTGATTCAGATCAGCGCAAAGTTATTCAGACTCTCCCACCACCATCAGGTCGGCCGCGAATTCAGCATCGAGTGCATTTTGCGAGAGCTTATCGTAGCCTTCAATAGCAGTTGCCATTTGCTGGATCCACTTGTCTTCGACTACCGCCACAATCGCCGAGGAGCCTTCCGGCAGATCCTCGGCAGCTTCCTTAAGCTCGGTGTTGTCGAAGAGCCCCTTGTCGGTGAATTTGCCGACGAGTGCGCCGATTCCGCCCCCGACCACTGCTGCAGCGAGCAGACTTGGAGGGAAGATCACGCCCAGAACGGCGCCAACGATGGCACCCTTTTTTGCGCCTTTCTTCGGTGTGAGCTCGGCAGTCTCTAGTACCTTGACTTTGCCTTCTGTATCCTTTGCAATCACGGCGGCGTCAATGATTTCGATGGAGCCAGCCTTGTCCATCTCCTGCAGTGTTTCAAGCGCGCTGCGCGCCCCGCCTTCATCCGAGTAAGCTGCGACGAAGACTTCGTATCCTGTTACTTCACTCATGCTTTTCTCCTTTTAGCGGGTTTCGAATAGAACTTACAAGTTTGGCACATGGTCGAGAGCATTAGATCGTAGAACATGCCTATCTGCATCTAGGCACTATTACGTAGGCTTCAATATTTCTATAAATTTCCCGCGGTAAGATTCGGGCTGTGTATCAAACGAGGTTCGGATCTCCCGCGAAGATCGCTCGAACAAGTTGGTTAATTGTCACTGCACTGCTCGTCGCGGGAGTGTTGACCGCCTGCAGCACCCCGGAGCCCCCTTCCAATACTCCTGAGGGTTCGACGCCCCAGGCAGAGAGCACAACCGACCCAGAGGCGATCGTCGTATCGCGCACCCCTGAACCCACTGCCACTCAAAGCGCGCTGGACCGCTCGATCGATCAAGCCGGGCAGGAGGCCGGACTCGACCAGATCGTAGTCCTGGGTCTGACGGGTATTGACTGGCTGAATCTCGGTATATCGATCCTCATCGTCATGGTCGGCTACGGGTTTGGCGGCTTGGTCGCTCGCATATTCATGCCGCGTCTCACGCGCCGCGCGCCCGCCCCATACGACCGAGAACTACAGCGTGGGGTCAACCCCAAGATCCGCCAGTTGTTCGGCCTCTTTGGGTTGTGGTTCGCCACCCAACGCCTTGACTTCATTCATGCCGAACTTAGAACCTTCCTGAAAGACCTCTATTTTATCGGCGCGCTCATCGTTAGTACTCAAATCGGTTTGATATTGATCGACGTTGTTCGGGCGTACTACACTGACCGCATCGAGCCGCCTGATCGTAAAGCCGAACTCTCTCCAATCATCCAGCTTTTGGGACGCCTGGCTTACGCGGTGCTGATTGTCGTCTCGATAGGCGCCGGAATGTCACACTTTGGCATCAATATCACCGCGCTTGCTGCGGCGCTGGGCATCGCCGGATTGGGTTTCGCGCTGGCGGCGCAGGACACGATTGCGGATGCAATTGCCGGGATGCTGATCCTGGCCGATCGACCATTCAGGGTTGGCGATCGAATTAACATTGATGCCATCGATACCTGGGGAGATGTTGTGGAGATTGGCTTACGCACCACTCGTATCCGCACTAGGGATAATCGGTTGGTGATTGTCCCCAATTCCACCATCAGCAAGAACGAGGTGGTGAACTATTCCTATCCTGATCCCCGCTACCGAATCCAGACCCACGTGGGCATCAGCTACGACACCGACCTTGAGAAGGCCCGACAGGTCATAATCGATGCGGTTCGCAACACCGAAGGTGTATTGCAGGACAAGCCAATCGAGGCGTTGTACATCGAGATGGCCGATTCTGACATGCGCTTTCGCGTTCGCTGGTGGATTGACTCGTACGTTGATACGCGGCGCATGCTTGACAGTATTCACACTGCGCTACAGAACGCGCTCGATGAAGCTGCAATCGAACAGGCTTATCCCATCCAGGAACTACATCATCGCATGACTTCAGAACAAAGAGATCAGCTCAAGAGTGGATTGGGAAAGCCTGACGATATTGAGTTACCACCGAAACAAGAGGACTAGTGCAGAAAGCCCCAACCGACACCCGCCGTTTGAAGACCGCCTACAGACTGACCCTGGGCCGCGGGATTCTGGTAATCGCGTTTGGTCTTCTATTGTTCATTCAGCCCGAAACGATACGGCAATTTCTGATCAACTTTATGGGCATATTTTGGATTGCCGAGGGAATCCTTACTTTTCGCGCGGCACGCTCCAGGCGTCCAGTCCGACGGCTGGGGCTTTATGCAGGCATCACAGCCACAATCTTCGGCCTTTTGCTGGTGACCAGCGGTTTGAGCCTGAAATGGCTGCCTGCGGATCTGCTCTTCGGCGTTGCGGGTGCCATTATGGTCCTTACGGGGTTTCTGCACATATTCGGCGGATTCCGAATTGAGGATCCATCCCGCGAGGCGAGGGTTGGCAGAGCTCTGCTAGGTATAATCCAGGTCGTTTTGGGGTTATTGATCATCGCCTCCCGACCGGATTTTGGCCCCATCGTATACCTGGCCATGAGTCTCTGGGCTTTCTTGAGCGGATTCCTATTGATCCTTGCCGCCTTCCGCTTGCGGGCTGCTATGCATGATATAGAAGCGCCCGCGTAAATTAGTTTATTCGGACAGATAATAAGGGGATCAATTGCTCTGTATGTAAGTCCCTAGGAGGATAATGATGCAACTTAAGTTGGCCGGAATTCTGGTACTTGCGGGTTTGGTTATGGGTGCCTGTCAGTCCAGCGCCGAGTCACAAGAGGCCGAGCTCGGCACCGGCGTGGCATTCATTCAGACGGTAGAAGTCGAGGAGCGAGATGGGGAGTACTGGGCAGTCGTAGAAGGTTGGTATCCGGACGCTTGCTCAACCTATGGCGGGAGCAAGCAAGAGGTGGACGGAGACACGATCCATTTGACCGTGACTTCCACCAGACCCGAAGATCTGGCCTGTGCTCAAGTCCTAACCGATATGACCGAGGAGATATTGCTCGATACGGACGATCTGGATCCTGGTGAGTACACGTTAATTGTTAACGCGGACAACGCTATGACCACCTTCACCATTTCATAGTTCGAAGACATCAATCGTTCGCCTCAGGAGTCTTCTTGTTCACCTTCCTGGGTCTCAGCAGCTCGGTTCTCTTCGATCCAGGCTTTTGCTGCCTCATAGGCCTCGAACGTAGAAGCCCCTAGCCTGTCCTTCTTGATGAAGAGGTTCTCCTCGCCGACTTCCTCGAGCACGCCGAGCTCTCGATAAAGCTGAACAGTATCCTCGCTGAG
>CAYZXF010000189.1:0-5606 GCA_964482355.1 uncultured Anaerolineaceae bacterium
GGGCCGGATCCATAACAATTTGCGAGAGCCCGGTGGCCAGGATGGCAACGAAAAGTGCGATATAGACCGGCCAGGTCCCAACCAAAACCATTCCCCCCGAGAATATGCTAACCCCAGCCAATATCGCCAACGTGCGGCCTCGCAGGTCGCCCAAGGCGCCCAGGACCGGGCTTGCAAGGCCAAGGCCCGATCTAGCGGTTATTGCCAACACGATCGCTTGCGGCTCAACACCTACGCCCCGGGCCAGCACCGGCAGGAACGGGTACACCATTCGAAATCCGGTACTGATGACGGTGCGCGTGACGGTAATCGCGAGCAGCTGCTTACGCATTAACCTTCCCAATGATCGTACGATGTGACTTCAGTGAGCGCTTTGCGTCCACCAGCATGAGGGGAAGCGGTCAGATTGTCCGGGTCTTTGGGATATCCAAGAGACAGTATGACCCTGGCGTGCCGATCCTCGGGGAATCCGAGCAGGTCTCGGGCCTTGTCCGGTTCGTACATAGTGACCGGGCAGGATCCAATCCCCTGATCCCAGGCAGCAAGCTGCATGTATCCTGCGGCTTGTCCGGCATCAAACATGATCGACCAGCGTTCTGCTGGATCCGGAGTGACAATGACGATCGCGACCGCTGCCTGCGCGAGCTGCTTTGCGTATTGACCAAGTTTGGACAACTCGGCCAATATTTTACGGTCGCGCACAACGATAAAGTGCCATGGCTGCGTGTTCTTTGATGATTGTGCACGTCGACCTGCATTAAGCACCGCCTCGAGCTGATCATCGGGGATCGGCTCCTCCGTAAACTCTCTCACGGCGCGTTTCATTCTGATAGCTTGGCTGACTTCCATGGGGGGTCTCCTTTGTGCAAGAGCATGCATTCTACTCCCCCAAATCTCCTGAAGGGCGCCAAAAAGAAGGCATGGTATCATTGCCCACTTTCATAGAATAGGAGCAAAGGGAACACCTTGAAGAACCTGACAGTTGTCGGAGTAGGACACGTGGGCCTCGTCACCGGGGCCTGTTTTGCGGATCTAGGCAATCGAGTGGTTGCCCTGGATACCGACGAACAGCGCATCGAGGGGCTCGTGAGGGGCCAGATGCCAATTTATGAACCAGGGTTGGAAGAGCTTGTCTCGCGCAACGTTGCCGCAGGGCGATTGACCTTCACCAACTCCTACGAAGAGGCTTTCCGAGACGCGGAATTCGTGTTTATTTCGGTGGGCACACCAGCCGGCGTCGAGGGCGAGGCCGACATGAAATACATTCAGCAAGCTGCTGAATCCATCGCCCAGGCGATGATTGCCCCATTGATCATCGTCAATAAATCCACGGTCCCGGTTGGCACCGGAGATTGGGTAGCGGATGTCATTCAATCTAATCAGAAGGTGTCGATTCCTTTCTCCGTCGTCTCAAACCCGGAATTTCTGCGCGAAGGCGCCGCTATTTCAGATTTCATGAATCCCGCCCGTACGGTGCTTGGATCTACCGACGCTCGCGCGGCGGAAAAGGTGGCCCAGCTTCATCTACCGCTCCGTGCACCGATCGTGATCACTGATCTACGGACGGCCGAAATGATCAAATATGCCTCCAACGCATTTCTCGCTACCAAGATTTCGTTCATCAACGAAATTGCAAACATCTGTGAAGCACTTGGTGCAGACATCAAGGAAGTGGCCACGGGCATGGGTTATGATCCCCGAATTACGCGTCAGTTTCTCGACGCCGGCCTCGGATATGGCGGATCTTGCTTTCCGAAGGATGTCAAAGCGTTAGCTTTTATGGCGGACGAAAAAGGCCGCCACCCTCAGCTTCTTCATGCGGTCATGGAAATCAATCAGGATCGGCGGACTCAGCTAGTAGAAAAAGCGCGGGAGCTTCTCGGCAACCTGGAAGGAAAAAAGATCGGCTTGCTCGGGCTTACCTTCAAACCCAATACGGACGATCTGCGTGAAGCGCCGGCGCTGGATGTTGCGGAACTGCTTCACAAAGAAGGCGCCCTTGTGCGAGCCTACGATCCGGTTGGCATGGACCATGCAAGCCAGTTGGTGCCGGAAATCGAAATGGCGAAGGATGCGTACGCCCTGGCGGATCAGGCGGACGCCATTATCGTGTGCACGGAATGGAATGAATTCATACAGCTCGATTTGGAACGAATCCGAGATCTGATGGCCCAACCTGTGATTGTCGACGGCCGAAACATCTACGATCCCGCGCAAATGGAAGATCTTGGCTTCAAGTATCTTGGATTCGGGCAGGGCTATGGATCCGAGAGTTCCGTAGTTGCAGAAGCTGAACGCGCAAAGGAAGAACAACCTAGCCTATGAGTGGAGCCGTCACACGCACCCGGCTCCGTAATGGCTTAGAAGTCCGGCTCAAAGAAATTCACACCGCCCCGCTGATTAGCACCTGGGCCTGGTATCGAGTGGGCGCGCGTAACGAAGTCTCCGGGATCACCGGAATCTCCCATTGGGTCGAACACATGCAGTTCAAGGGCACTCCGATGTTTCCAGCCGGAACGCTCGACCGCGCTATCTCGCGTGAAGGTGGCTCCTGGAATGCGTTCACCTGGATGGACTGGACGGCCTACTTCGAAACCATGCCGCAAGATCGGGTGGAGCTCGCACTACAGGTCGAAGCCGACCGTATGCAAAACAGCCTGTTCGATCCAGCGGAGGTCGAATCCGAGCGCACGGTGATCATAGCAGAGCGCGAAGGCAGCGAGAACGAGCCCACCTTCCGATTATCCGAGGAGGTGCATGCGGCGGCCTTCCGGGTGCATTCGTACCACCACATGACCATCGGCGACATGGCCGATTTGCACACGATCTCCAGGGACGACCTTTACGGGCACTACAAGAAGCACTACGTTCCGGGCAATGCCGTGTTGGCGATAGCCGGAAACTTCAAGACGAGCACGATGCTTCGCCTCGTTCGTAAGCTGTTCGGCCCTATTCCCCGCGGCCCGATTCCGGAGTTTACCAATCGAGCGGAGCCCGAACAGCCGGGTGAGCGCCGTGTGACGGTCGAAGGTCCAGGGCAGACCGCATATCTGGACCTGGCCTACCAGGCTCCCGAGGCCACCCACGAAGACTTCATCCCAATGGCGGTCTTAGACAGCGCCTTGACTGGGGCCTCGAATCTCAATTTATTTGGTGGTGGGATATCGAACAAGACTTCCCGTCTCTATAAGAAGCTTGTTGTCGGTGAGCTGGCAGCCTCCGTTTCCGGAGGATTAGCGGCCACAACCAATCCCTATTTGTATTCGATTTCGATGACCGTCAGGCCTGAAAGCTCCCCGGATGAACTGCTGGCCGCCTGCGATGAGGAAATCCAGCGCATGCTGGACAAGCCGGTGACCAAGAAGGAAGTAGCCAGGTCGATAAAGCAGGCAAAGGCTCTCTTCGCCTACGCGAGCGAAAGCATCACAAATCAGGGGTTCTGGCTCGGGTATAGCGAAATGTTCGCAGACTACAATTGGTTCGAGACATATCTCGATCGCCTATCGAAGGTAACTCCAGATCAGGTGCTGGAAGTGGCCAGAAAGCGGCTCATCCCTTCACGGCGGGTAGTAGGAGTGTACAGTCCCAATGGGACAGCTTCCTCGGCTTGACATCAAGTCCCTTCCCGGTCCAGAGACCGTCGTTCGACGCGAGCTGGATAACGGCATCACCTTTCTGGCGCGCGAGAATTTCTCCTCGCCCTCTGTGATCATTTCCGGCTACCTGCCGGTTGGCGCACTAATGGAAGAAGCCGATATGGCCGGGCTGGCCTCGATGACGGCTGCCTCCATGATGCGCGGAACAAAAAAACGCAAGTTCTCCGAAATCTATGAATCCATCGAGTCAATCGGTGCCCGCCTCAACTTTGCGGCTGGAAAACACAGCACATCGTTCTCCGGCAAGGCATTGGCGGAGGATCTAGGAGTGCTGCTCGATCTCCTTCATGAGGTCTTGTTGACTCCGAGTTTTCCCAAGGCCCAAGTCGATCGCCTGCGCGCCGAAAAGCTGACCGCACTGGGTATCCGCGAACAAGACACCGGCGCGCGCGCAGATCTGGCCTTTAGCGAATTAATCTACAAAGGCCATCCCTACGCGATCCCCACCGAGGGAAGTAAGGAAACTGTGGCACAGCTAACCGCAGCAAACGCACGGTCCTTCCACCGCAAGCACTTTGGCCCGGACGGCATGGTCATCTGTGTGGTTGGCGGAATCAAGGCTCGAAAGGCGCATAAAGCCGTCGCCGATCGTTTCTCAAGTTGGAAGGCAAACGGAAGAGTTGCAGACATGAGCGTCCCTTCTGTGAGTCCACCAAAAGGCATCAAGCGGGTCCATGTGGACCTGGAAGGAAAGAGCCAGACGGATCTGATTATGGGAATTGCCGGCCCGCCGCGCTCCGATCCTGACTTTGTCTCTGCCGCCCTGGCCAACAACATCCTGGGCCGTTTTGGCATGTTCGGTAGGATTGGAGATGTGGTTCGCGAGGAAGCAGGTCTGGCTTATTATGCCTACAGCACCCTATCCGGCGGAGTCGGCCCTGGCCCCTGGGAAATAGTTGCGGGTGTCAATCCCAGCAATCTTGAAAAAGCCATCGAATTGATCCGTGGCGAGCTAAAGAAAATCGCCGAAGTCCTTCCCGATCAAGACGAGTTGGATGATAACCAGGCCAACTTCATCGGGCGACTTCCCCTGCAATTAGAATCGAACGAGGGGGTTGCAGGAGCGATTGTGAACGCGGAAAGGTACTCGCTTGGCCTTGACTACTATCAGAAATACCCCGGTATTGTCGCCAGCGTAACGCGCGACGACATTCTACGGGTGGCTCAGCGATTCCTTGATCCCGATAATTTGGCGATCGTAAGCGCCGGCGCTCCTTCGCCGAATGGACAGCGCTCCAAAAACAAGCGCACCAAGGCGGGAAGAGCTAGGAAGCAACCATGACCACGCTGCGATCGGGAGTCGATATTATCGAAGTGGATCGCATCGACAATGCCATTCTGCGGCACGGGCAGCGATTTTTCGATCGTTTCTACACAAGCCAGGAACTGATTGATTCGGACGGTCAAACGCCATCACTTGCGGCACGATTTGCCGCAAAGGAGGCGGTCGCAAAAGCGCTTGGCACCGGAATCGGGCAGGTTGCGTGGAAGGATATTGAAGTTGTCACAGGACCTCGAAGGGAGCCCATGCTTCGGCTACACGGGCAAGCGCAGGAGCTGGCCGAATCAATGGGGCTGACGGAGTGGGCTATCAGCCTCAGCCACACGGAGCAACACGCGGTCGCGGTTGCCGTCGCCTTCAATACTTTCATCGACTGAGAACTGGATATGTTATACTGCCAGCCGCTCCCGCCCGAGTCCGTTCGCGGCCCGGTGGGAGAATTTTGCGCACAGGGGTGATCAACTCCTGTGGTTCAACGGTTGGATTGAGGAGGCTCCATGGCGATCGCGAACATGAAGGAATTGCTTGAGACAGGGGTCCATTTCGGGCATCGAACTCGAAAGTGGAATCCCCGGATGAAGCCCTTTATCTTCACTGAACGAAATAACATTCATATCATCGACCTTCAGCAAACGCTCGATTCACTAATTGAATCCTATGCGTTGACC
>CAYZXF010000190.1:0-2582 GCA_964482355.1 uncultured Anaerolineaceae bacterium
CGCGATACCCTGGACCTCATCGATCTCACACTGCGCACCGCCGGCTATGACATCCACCTCGCAAACAGCGGTGAAGAATCTCTGGAGATGATGCGCAGCAACAACTTCGATATCGTTCTGCTGGACATCATGATGCCGGATATGTCCGGCTTTGATGTGCTGCGCACGCTAAAGGAAGAATCAGAAAACCACCCCCCCGTCGTATTTCTGACTGCCAAGGCTATGCCCGAAGATCGGCAGGAAGGGCTGGATCTTGGCGCTGACGACTTCCTGGCAAAACCCGTTACACGCGGCTCCTTGCTAGACACCATCAAGAAACACACCGGCTGAGCATTCTTAATGTGGGATGTTGAAGCTAGTCTGAAGTCCCTTGAGGATGCTACTGAAGAGATCGAGACGTACCTGCTCTCCAAGGATGTAATCCGATCTCAAAGCGGGGGCCCCAGCCTCTCCGTTGGGCTCATAGTGCTCAACTTTAGATGGCTTGAGCCAACCGTCGAAGACCAGGATCAGGCTCGCTTGAAATCCGTCGAATCCAAACTGTCAACGGTACGCGATAAATGGCGAGTTGCCTGGGAACGCAAAGCAGCCGCCGAACTCCGTTCGCGCTTGAATTTATGGAGGGCTTACCTTGCCGATCTGGAGAGGCGGCCGGGGCTGGGGAGTTCCTATCCTCAGGAGGTCCGAAACCGAACAATAGCGGTTGATCTGGTAGATGCCGCAGGCAATCAGAATGAGATCAAGACCCTGGTTGCTTCACTGGAGGCAATAGACAGCCGACTTCGGGATCGCTTCCAGCCTGGCAAATTCGTCTGGGAGCAGGCTCCCGAATCAGCCTTCCCTGCCGAGACCTTTTGGTTCCTGTATGGGCGGCCGAAGAGCAGAAGCTAGCTCAGTCCGCGATGCGGATAAAGTAGCGCATGATCGCCTTCGCCTCGGAGGGATCGGCCACCTTTTCGAATCCTGCGCGTTCGAAAACTTTGGGAATTCCCATGTAGCTAGACGCCGAATCCAGCTTCTTGCCGCGGGGCTTGGTCGGGTATGCCTCGACGATTTCGGCGCCCTGGTCAGCAGCGTATTGAATCGCTCCCTCAAGCAACTTGGTGCCGACGCCCTGGTTGCGATGGTCCTTGTGGATGAAGAAACAGACGATCGACCAGACCGGTTGCTCATCAACCGGCTTTAGAACTCGCGATCGATTCAGGGATCCGAAATGCTCGCGTGGAGCGACCGAGCACCAACCAACCGGTTCGCCCTTCTCGTAGCCCAAGATCCCCGGTATCACACCAGATCCGACGAGATCTTTCATCGATTTCCGGTTGCCCGTGTTGCCTTTGCGATCAAACTCGGAGCGGGTGATCCGCCACCACATGCACCAGCATCCGCTGTAGGCGCCATTCGGGCCAAAGAGTTTTTCCAGGTCACTCCAACGATCTGTGGTTACAGGATGAAATTCCATTGTTTAACTCTAGTACCTATTCTAAGAGATCTTGCTCCAGCACTTCGTCCACTTTCCTGCCTTGACCCGGTAGCCAGCATAGTTGCAGCTCATCTTGACTGCCTACGGCCCTCTGAGTATTATTGGGTATAACTATATTGAATTGAATATAGTATTCTCGCGGGCAGCATGATGTTTTTTTTGAGGGAGGTTATGGGAAACGAAGAAGGTGCGAAGCAATTTTGGCAGAGCTGGAGTGAATCACGGACTGATGAGTCGCCGGAATTGGATTACGGTCAAGCCTGGCGCGAACATTTCACATCATTCCTTGGTGTGGCCCCGGAAGAACATTGGGTCTTTAAAGGCCGGCGGTTCAAGCCATGGAATTCTGGCAATCTCGGGGCGCCCGGTCTTTTCAATCCGATCGTAGCCATGGTTTTGAGTCGCGGGGGAGGACTGCTGTCCCTCTATGTGCTTCATCTTCTCGCCGAAAAACCGCGCTACGGGAATGACATCATGAAGGAAATCGAAGTGCGCACCCGTGGCGGTTGGGGCGCAAATCCTGGAGCGGTTTATCCGATGTTGACTTCGATGGAGGAGAGCGGATTTGTGGAGGGAGAGTGGGAGGATTCGGAGAAGCGCACCCGCCGAATCTATCGCCTGACCTCGGAAGGCAAAGACGAGCTCGAGAGGATTAAGGAAGTGATGCGACCGAAGTTGGAGGATGCTATCCAAGTACTTCGGCATCTTAATGCCGATCTTGATTCGGATCTCGATGTTGAAGGAGGAGGTTATGCCTAAGAAAGTTGTCATCAAATTTAAAGCCCTAGATGGGGCCCATGACTTCAGCGCACCGCTCAACCTCGGACTCGCAGATTGTTATTGCTTGGCGATGCCAGTGGATATCAAAGTTCGTGCCGTGGATTCCAAACCTGTGCAAGAGGTGTTGGATAGCCTCGAGCAAATGTATGAAGACCTATATGGAGATGAATAAATGGCCGAGAAATTAATACACGAGTATAGGCTCATTGAGACCGATGACGGCTACCGCATCGAGATCACAGGCGACAAAGAACAAATCAAGAAATGGATGGAGGGCGGGTCTCGTCATCGCAGAAAACACTGGATGAGACGAGGTTTCGGA
>CAYZXF010000191.1:0-1769 GCA_964482355.1 uncultured Anaerolineaceae bacterium
GGATATGCCCGGAACAGGGCTTGGCCTTTCGATCGTCAAGTCGATTGTCGACAACCACGACGGTCGAATATGGGTCGAGTCTGAACTAGGCCAGGGAACAACCTTTACGGTGGTGTTGCCCACCGCCGATCCCCAAGAGTAGATCTGCAGAATAAGTTAGCCCCCACCGGGGCGGTGATGGAGAAACCCGGTGGAGGCGTTTGCCAAAGGAGGACTGAGCGTTGATGCTCTGTCTCCGAGCCTATAATAGCCCCCGCGGTACCTATTCAGCACGGAAGAATGTCAGGGCGAATGGGTGACAATCATCCTGAGTATATGAAGGCTGCCGATGTCCAGTGATTTAAGACGCCGTCTCGAGCGGCTCGACCGGGGTACTTCTCGCGCACGACCTCTGCGTCGAGGCAAAATCCAGGATCTACCAAAAGGCGAAGAAACCAAGACCGCTAGCGGCCATGCCTTTCACATCAATACTCACTATCCATCCGACTATCTCCACGGCAACCGACCGCTCCAGGAGCTGTTGACATATGCCTCCGGACTCGCGGCGGAGGTGGGCAACGACCCGGGTTTGAGCGGCTCAAAGATCCGCCGATGGGGTTTTGTCGACATCGAGACCACCGGGCTTTCAGGAGGGGCCGGAACGCTCGGATTCTTGATTGGCCTGGGCACCTTCGTTAAGGGTGGGTTTAACCTGCGACAGTATTTCATGCGCGATCCAGAAGAGGAGGCTGCGACCCTGCAGCTGCTGCGCTCCGACCTCGAGAATGTGGATGGGCTGGTGACGTTCAATGGGCGCTCATTTGATCTGCCGATCCTTGAATCTCGTTACACCATCGCCCTGCGTGATCGCTGGCGGCTCTCGAGACGACCACACCTCGACCTGCTGTACCCCTCGCGACGCCTGTGGAGCAAGACCCTGCCCAACTGCCGATTAGGCACGCTGGAGCGTCGAGTGCTGGAAGTTGAACGTACCGAAGAAGACGTGCCCGGTGAGCTGATCCCCGGAATGTATTTGGATTATCTACGAACCGGCGATGCTTCCGACATGACCCGGGTGATCTACCACAACGCCATCGACATCCTTTCCCTGGTCGGGCTTGCGTCCGTTGTTTTAGAAAAGCATCTGGACCAGGATCCGAGCGGGCTGGCAGGAGGGGAAGCGCTTGCGGTCGCCCGTTGGCATGAGGCGAAGGGTCGAACGGCAGAAGCGGAGGTGGCATACCGGGCTGCCGTGCGCGGCGCTCCCAACGACGTGCTGCGAGCCGAGGTGCTCAAGCATCGGACGGCAATGCTGAAACGCCAAAAGCGCCGCGAGCATGCGGTATCGAGCTGGACGGAGTGGCACGAAGCGGCGCCAGAAGATCCGGCTCCCTGCATCGAACTGGCGATGTACTATGAGTGGGAGGTTAAGGACCTTTCACAGGCATATGAATGGGCAGAGACAGCGATGCGTGTTGTGAACAAGTGGCCAAAGGGGTGGAAGCGGGATCAGCGGTTGGCCGAGGTCGAACATCGCATCAATCGTCTACAGCGAAAGCTTGCTGGCTAGCCCGGAAATCCCCGATTGTTGGTGATCTCCAGATGGAAGCTCATAAGCTAACTAGGCTGACGCGAGTTCCGTCTCCTGTCGAACCGCACGGTACAGATGCTCAGCTTTGAGTTCCTGATGCGTGTAGCAGGGGGCACCTAGTCGATCTGCTACTGCGTTGGCCAACCCCTGGTCGAAGGCGGCGTGCTCCATATTGATGACCACCGAGCGGATCTCGCTT
>CAYZXF010000192.1:0-3801 GCA_964482355.1 uncultured Anaerolineaceae bacterium
ATACCTCTCTGGCCTAAGGAATCTCGGACGGCGGCCATGCCATCTTCAGGATGCCTGGCTAGATCGTGAATGAACGAATCGCCGAAGCGCTCCCACAAATAAAGCAGAAACAGGTAAGAGCCTCCATAGTTGGGAAGGTTATGGGACGGATTGGAGGGCCATGCGTTTAGCTGTAAATCGGTATTGGCAAGGAAGCTGGGGTGGGTGGCGACGGTGTCATATCCGACAATGCGCTCCGCGAGCTGCGCCAGGCCTTCATCGAGCCAGGTTGCCTCGCTCGGATCGTTGTGCCATTGAATCATGTGTTCGAACTCGTGAGCCAATGTGGCCATATAGTCGTCACTCCCGATCTCGAACTCGGCCAGGCTTACATAGAACATCTCTCGCTGATTGGAAAATGGCTCTACTGCTAAAACGTACTGATCTGTGGCGCTATATTCACCTACCGCCTCCGGGATCAACGAGAGATTCAGGATTGAGAGCCTGGGATCATTGTCAACGCCCGGAGACCATTCCTGGCCGAATAGTTCGCGCATGGCCGGCACTATCTCGCGCGCGAACCGATCGCCAGCAATCGCGAGGGCTCCAGTGTTCACCGCCAGTCCATCCTCCACCCACATTGAAACGAGCTCGTTCTGATACAGCAGTTCCGCTGTGAGTTCGGTGAAACCCGTATCGCTGTCGTTGTCGCGCACAAAAAATGTGTCGATGGATCCAACCGAGTGATCGGGCGCTTCCACAAGGGCGCGCGCCTGGGGCCCGGACATTAAGCCATGTTCGATCTTCCACGCGACTGGATCATAGGACGGAACCGGCACTTCCAATACATAACCCATTTCTAAGGGCGCTTGCTGCTCGGTTGGCTCTACGGTTGAGGTGGCAGGGGCTGGAGCGGGTGTCGTGGGCGAAGAGGTTGGAAGTGAGCTTAAGCTTGAGCTTGAGCTACAGGCAGCAATCACTAGAGAAAATCCTGCGAGAGATAAACGCAGGCTGCGCGGAAGGGAGGTGCTGATCCAATTCACAGCGGATCTACGATGAGACAAAGGCCGGGCGGGATGGACATTTGCATTCGATCAAGCACCTTTATTGAGGATCGAACAGGAAGCAGGCGCACCGCTTGATATCATGGGAAAGCGACGCCGAACTGAATTCGGAATTATGGCACAGGTAGTTGACTGACGCATATAGAAGTGCTATAGTAGAACATAGGTTCTAATTAATATTGAGACTGCAAAGGAGTGTCTTATGCCCCATGAAAGCATGCAACAGCCAGAAAAGCCGGCAACAGATTCAGCTTATTTTGATGAAATGACAAAGGCGGTGTTTCGCTCAGGATTCAGCTGGAAGGTGGTCGATGATAAGTGGCCTAATTTCAGAACGGCCTTCGATGATTTTGAGGTTGATAAGGTTGCTTCGTATGACGAGCGAGATGTCGACCGGCTGCTTGCCGATGAAGGGATTGTGCGCAATGGGCGCAAGATCGAGGCAACCATCAACAACGCACGCGCCGTGCATGATGTGGTGGAAGAGTTCGGGTCATTCCAAAAATACCTTCGTTCGATGGACGAGCAGAATTATGAAGAAACCGCCAAGGATATGAAAGGTCGTTTCAGCTACCTTGGCAAAACGGGAACCTACACTTTCCTGTGGGGAGTTGGGGAAGAAGTCCCGGAATGGGAAGACCGTTGAAGCTCAAGGACCTGTAGCCTTCTAACCGGGAAAATCCAACTCCGTAGCACGAGAGCTCAAGGTGAGGATCTCGAATGGGAAGCATCCATTACGAAGAAATTGAGGCCCGCAGCGCTATTAACCGGGTCAAGGGCATGCCGTTCAAGTGGAGCCTGAATCCGTATAAAGGATGTGTTCACGGCTGCCACTACTGCTACGCGCGTCGCTATCACAACTTTCTCGATCTAGACGCAAATGAATTTGAAAGCGTGATCTTTATCAAGGCCAACTTGCCGCATATTCTCAGGCAGGAGCTCAGGCGAACTTCCTGGGTGGGTGACGAGGTTGTGATTGGATCGGCAACAGATCCATACCAACCCATCGAGGGACGTTACCAACTCACCCGAAAGTGTCTTCAAGCGTTCGCCGATCACTCCAACCCAGTCGCTCTTATCACCAAAGGGACCTTGATCGTTCGAGATGCAGACATCTTGTCGGATCTGGCCGGGCGCGGTGGTTGCACGGTGTGCTTCAGTATCACAACCCTCGATCATCGGCGTTGGCAGCAGCTCGAGCCTGGAACGCCTCCTCCTGGCCAGCGTCTGCGGGCAATGCAAAAGCTAGTTGATTCCGGGGTGCGGGCTGGGGTCTTGCTCTCACCGGTTATCCCCGGCATTACCGACGATCTGGCCAACCTGGAAGCCGTGGTTCGATCGGCTGCCGATCATGGCGCACAATTCCTTGGCACACGCATTCTGTATCTTCAGCCGGGTACACGAGAGCACTTTCGAAGCTTCCTGAAATCCGAGTATCCAACGCTGCTGCCAGAATACCGACGCCTCTTTCCAGGATCCTATGCCCCTAAGCGATTCCAGGAAGGAATTCGAGACCGCGTCCAGATGCTTAAAGAGTTGCATGATTTGCATGATCGGCCGGCCCAGCCGGCTCGCGTTCTCCGCCAGCTCTCGCTCGAGGGATGAGCAGAGCCGGCTGTCCTTATTCCTCCTCAGCGCTGTTTGAGCTGAGCCTGGCTCTTCGGTTCAATACTGAGCACCCCCTGTTGAGCGAGTAGGCAGCAGCCCTTCCCTACATGCTAAAATCCTCGGCAAGTATCCTACTGGAGAGAAGATTCCAATGCTGAGCGTGCTCTTTCAATATCCAATATGGGCTGTCCGGAATTTAATCCGAAAACTTCGCAAGCCACCGGATTATGTCACCTTCCTGCTGTCCGGTGAATATTCCGAATATCCGCAGCCGCGGGGAAACCTGATCATGCGGCGCATTCGGCCTCCGAAAATCAGCTTGATGCAGCTGGGTGAGCAGTTCCGTTTGATTGCGGGCGACCCACGGGTCAGGGGCGTGGTGCTGCATTTGCGACCGCTCGATATGGCGCCGGCGGAGATCGAATCGCTGCGGGACCTGGTGAAGGAACTGAGCGAATCAGGAAAGCGAGTCGTAGCGTGGGCGACCTTTTACGCGCCCTCAAACTATCTCGTTGCTTGCGCTGCGGACGACATTCTTATGCAGCCCTCCGGCGAGATCAATGCGCTGGGAATGGGCCGGACCTTTCCGTATTTGGCGAAAGCGCTCAAAAAGGTAGGCATGGAAGGCGACTTCCTTCCAATCTCACCGTACAAGTCGGCCGGTGATATGTTTAGCCGCAAGAACATGTCGAAAGAAGTCCGCAAGATGGCCAACTGGTTGATGGATTCCGCCTATGAAGAAAGGTTGCGAGCAATCGCCGAAGGTCGAGGCATCGATGTGGATGCTGCAAGTGCTCTCGTGGACCAGACTCCCATGCCTGACAACAAGGCGCTCGAACAAGGTGTCGTTGATGTTTTGCTAAGCGAGGAGGATTTGCCGGTACACCTGGGATCTAGCGCCGAACCGGCGCGTTTGGCTACCTGGGAGGTAGCGAATAGCAGTTTGCAGCTTCCCCGTCCGGAACGAGCGGGCAAGTATGTGGCTGTAATCCCGATCGAAGGCACGATCATGGATGGCAATAGTGGCCGGCCTCCATTGAAACCTCCGATCGACTTACCCATCCTGACCGAGCCAAGAGCAGGGGATCTCACTGTCGTTCAAGCCGCGCGCCGCGCCTTGCGCGACAAGCGTGCTGCGGGAGTGGTGGTG
>CAYZXF010000193.1:0-20927 GCA_964482355.1 uncultured Anaerolineaceae bacterium
AGTGGGATCGCGTGCTGGCAGAGGTCGATAGCGAGCGGATGCTAGAGCCCCGCCTGCCGGGAGGCTGGTCGGTAAAAGACGTGATTGCCCATGTCAATTGGTATGAACAGGAAATGGTGATGCTGCTGGAAACGCGAGAACTCGCCGGCTCAGAACTCTGGGACCTGCCGGCAGATGAGCGCAATGTCCCTATCCATGAAAGTAACAAGGATCTCCCGCTGGAGGAGGTACTTGCTGAATCCAATCGAGTTTTCGAACGATTGTGGGAGCTGGTCAGCCAGCTCGCAGACGAAGACCTGATGCAGGCCTCACACTTCGATCAGATGCCCGAGGATTGGGAGCCCTGGCAAGTCATCGCCGGCAACACCTACGAGCACTACCAGGAGCACATCCCGGATATCCGTGCTTGGCTAGCTGAACCGATGCATTAATTCGCGCCCGGATTGCCTACTCCTCAGCTGCAGCTTGCTCCCGACCCAATCGATTAAGCAGGCTGTACATCACCGGAACCAAGAGCAGCGTTAGAAAGGTCGACGTAAACAGCCCGCCGATCACGACCGTGGCCAGTTCTGAGGCGATGATCGCGCCCTCTGAAAGCCCCAATGCGAGTGGCAGGAGCGCCAGCATGGCCGCTATGGCGGTCATCAGGATCGGGCGCAGGCGAGTTCTTCCGCCCTCAACCAGCGCTTCTCGCCCCGGCATATCCCGCTTCTTGCGGTTGGCCTGAACGCGGTAGATCAGCACGATCGCGTTCGTCACGACGATGCCCACCAGCATCATCATCCCGATCAACACCGGAATTCCAACAACGCTATCCGTCAACCAGAGCGCGATTGCGGCACCGATCACAGCCATCGGAAGGCTGAACAGGATCACAAAGGGCTCGAGCAGGGAGCGGAATGTGATCACCATCACCAGATAAACTGCGATGATCGAGATCAGCAGCGCACTCAAGGCCTGTTGGAACCCTTCGGTCTGCTGGCTTGATTCAAATCCCTCGCTCACGGTAATTCCTGCCGGCACAAGGGATTCAAGCACTTCCTTGGCCGCGTTTGTAACACCGATCGTGTTCGCGGTTTCGAGCTCGCCGGTGAACCGCAACGCCGATTCGCCATCTACCCGCAAAATCAACGCTTGCTCTCCCTGGTTGCTGGTTGCATTCGCCAGCCCTTCGACATCGTTGAGTGCCGCCAGTACCTCATCATTCAGGGCCGCAAGCTCATCAGGATCGCCAGAAAGAACAAGCGCGATGCCTCCGAAACCGCCCGCCGCAATCGTTCCCGCAGAAACAGTCACATTCTCCGAGCCGAACACATCCTGGGCGGTAGATCGCACATCGGTGATGAGCTGATCTATATCTTCAGGATCATCGACCCCAACTCGGACCGAGGCGGCGCGCTGGTCGATGGTTGTTCCAATGAGTAGGTTTTGAAATCCTCCAGAAGACCCGATCTCGGAGGAAATCGTGCCGGTTCCCGGAAGAGAAGCAAGATCTGTCTCAAAATTGGCCACCCGGACGCTGGTTTCTGCCATCGTGGTACCTTCGGGCAATGACACGCTAGCGGTGATTTCCACTTCGCCAAAATCTGGCAAGAAGGCTTGTGGGAGCGTGCTCATGAGTGCCAAGCTGCCGACAAACAGTCCTGCCGCCACAATCAGCGTCACCAAGCGATGATCGAGCACCCATTGCAGGGCCGGCGTGTACCGGCGCTGCATGGAGGTTTCCTTCTCCTCCGGCAGGTCTTCCCGGCGGATAAACATGAAAGCCAAAACCGGGATGACAGTTACCGCAACGATAAAGCTGGCTATGAGCGCGTAGGTGACGGCTACCGCAAAAGGCAAGAAGAACTGCCCCACGATGCCTCCAAGCAATCCGATCGGCAAAAAGACAACAACCGTTGTGACCGTAGAGGCCAGAATTGCGATAGACACGTCACGCGTTCCGATCAACACTGCTTCTTTTCGATCGCGTCCCTGCTGGATGTGCCGATAAATGTTCTCTAAAACAACGATCGAGTCATCCACGACTCGCCCGATAGCCACCGTCAGGCCCGCCAACGACATAATGTTGAGGGTAATTCCCAGTGGGAACAGGGCGCTCGTCGCCGCAACAACCGTCTCGACTACCGGTATTCCTTCTACCAAATCGCCTAGCGGGTCAAGGGCAATATCGGCAGCAGGCGGCAGCCAGCGCAGAGCCACAAACGCCATGAAGACCGAAAGTGGGATGCTTACCGCAATCACAAGCGTGCTTCGCCAGGATAGTTTGTACTTCCCGTTGACGGTGCCGCTCAGGAACAGCAAGATCACGATCACTGCAAAGATAGCGCCAAGCACGCCCTCGCGTGCGACTCCGCTGATCGATTCCTGGATAAATGAAGCCTGTTCGAAAACCGTGTCAAATTGGATCGAGGAATTCGCCGCTTCCAATTCTGCCAGCACCTCAAATGCTGCCTCGCTAGAGCTCACCGTGTTGGCTTCGGAGGTCTGGCTGATCAGCAAAGACAAGCTGGGATTGCCATTGACTCGGTTTATCGTATCGGTGGGGATGAAGGCCACAATCGTTCCGGCTGCGATCCCTTCCAGCTCCTGGCGCAACGCAGGTTCCAGGCTGGCCAGGAAATCTTGAGGAAGATTGCCAAGAACGTCTTGAGATAGGAGCCTCAATACCGCGGGAGAAAGGTTTGTGAGAAAGCCCTGCTCGAATTCCACCAGCCATTCGATCACCTCCAGCGTCAGGTCGCTCAGGAGCGCAGGTGCGTTGGGTTGGCCACCCGGAAGCAAATTCAGCAGCTCGGCCGCGGTTGCGGCAAATCCGCTGTTCATCAGCTCAGCGGCGGTAGTAATTACTGACCCTCCGCCACCTTCCGGCGGTTCTAACCAGGCCCCAGCCAACGAAGGAGAATCCACAAACTCCTCAGTACCGGGGTCTTCTAGCTGCACCAATGCGATCAGCGCGTTTAGCTGATCCCGAAGGTCGGTCTCCAACCCATCGAGGAACTCCTGCGGCAGGGCGGCCAAGGCCTCCGGAGATGTATTGAGCAGCATTTCCGGCGTTAATTCGGCCAGCATCTGTGGAGCGAAGCTCGCGATCCCGGCGACCAACTGTGGAAAGAGATCGGCCGTGCTCGCAAGCGTGAGTCCCTGTGCCTCAGCGGCGCTGATCCAACTTTCAGGAAGAGCGACGCCTACGGCAGAATCGTCTTCCGACGATGCCCGCTGGGCAAATGCCTCCTGCTGCTCTGCGCCCAACTCGGCGATCCGCTCTGCAGGAACCGCGTCCACAACTTCTTGAGGTGCGGCCAGGATCATTTCCGGTGTCAGGTCCGCCAACAGTTGAGGCGCGACAGCCAGCGCGGCTGCAACCAGCTCTGCTGTTAAATCGTCCGTTGTTTGAAGCGTCACACCCGTTCTTGCTGCGATGTCAATCCAGGTTTGAGGCAATGCGACGCCCGCCAAGTCCGAGCTCGGCTCAAGAGTCGGCGGCGGGGGTTGAATCACGACTGCTGATTCAGGGAGCACCTGGCCGCCCGTGACTTCCACCCTGGCGATGTCCTCCAATGCCTCAAGCTCCGGGATCACTTCCGACTGAACAAACTCCTTCAGTTCCTCAAGAGAAAACTCGGTTGACGAAACACTGACGAACGCGATCGGCAGGTCCGAAAGGCTGAAGGCGATCAGCTCCGGTGCCTCCATCTCGCTCGGAAGCTCCACGAGATCGAGCGCGGCTTGGATCTGTTCGCGCAGCAGAGGCTGGTCTACTCCAAATTCGTTTCTGATGATTACCGCAGAGACACCCATGGTCGTCGTCGATTCGACGTTGACCACACCCTCGATATCTTCGACCGCGCGTTCAATGGGTTTTGTCACCTGATCGAGCATGTCTTCTGCAGCAATTCCGCTGTTGAATGCCAGCACGACCGTTTGTGGAAACTCGATGGCAGGGATCAATTCCTGCTTAAATTGCGATATGGCGAAAACACCGCCCACCATTACCAATATTGCGAGTGCAATTACCATCCATTTGAAGCGCAGCGATGCGCTTGTCAATCGGCCGATTAAAGATTCCATCATCCGTCAACTTCTCCTATCAAACCGGGGGATCGTATCGCAGCCAGCGCGGAAGGTCAATACACCTTCGGCGCATCGCTGGATTTCGCGCGATTCTAGCCAGGTCGATGAACCCTCTCCCGAAATATTACGCCGGACATGAGCAGGGAACACCGAGCGAATTTGTGAATATTTCGCGGTGGCAGACGGTGTGGAATGAGGGTAGCCGACTAGTCTTCTTGTTGAGGCAGGTCCTTGTCGGCTTTGGTATCAGCTGGGGCGGGCTTCTTCCGGCGCCAAGAACGTATCAGCACGATGCCCGAGATCACCGCCAGAACACCAGCTACGGCCCAGAAGTCCTGGCCGGTCATGAAACTGCCGGGGATGACACCAATCCCCTGGAAAAACCAAATCACACCTGTCAGGGTAAGCAGAACACCGAATATTCCTAAAATAGTTTTCATGCCGATGAGTCTATGCGCCAAAGATTAAGTTTCGCTAAAGGTAAGGGCCGCGCGAGAGCTCGGCCGCCGGAGGTATTATCTCCTGAACATCCAATGACTAACTCGTCCAGCTCAAACAGCGATCGAACTGCCGAAGAGACCAAGATCTCAGTCAAGGCGATAGAAACTTATCGAGCCAAGTCGTACACTCCTGAGCGCCGGTTGGCTACCGTCGACCAGGCAATCAAGTTTGTGCAGGAGCGCGGCTTCGTGTTCTTCTGGCCGATCAAGGGGATCGAATTTCCGAGCCTGTGGACCGCGGTGGCCGGGAACCGACCGGTCGCTAACGAACACGATGATCCGGGCCACGTTACATGGGGCTGGAAAGATCAGATGCTGGGGAAGCGCGAATGGTACTACGCAAAAATGCTGCGTAAGAAGGCAACGCTAATTTCGCTGGAAGTCGCCCCCTACTTTTATGCTCTCACCGAGAACTACGGGGATCCGGAACAGGACTACCTGATTCAGTACGAGGCCGGCCGGCTCAAGCAGGAGAATAAACTGGTCTACGAGGCGCTGCTGAGGAATGGCCCGATGGACACCGTTGCCTTGCGTCGTAAGGTGGGCCTCACAAGCAAAGAGAGCAAGTATCGATTTGAGCGGGCGCTGCTCGAGCTGCAGGCCGATATGAAGATCCTGCCTACAGGAGTAGCCGAGGCGGGCGCCTGGAATTACGCCTTCATCTACGACATCGTGCCCCGCCATTTTCCGGATCTGCCCGATCAAGCCAGACGGATCAAGGAATCGGAGGCGCGATTGGAGCTGGCCAGACTGTACTTTCGTTCGGTTGGCGCGGCCTCCGCCAAAGAGCTCGGCAAAGTTTTCGGGTGGCGCAAAGCGCAATTGAGAGCAGTAATCCACCATGCGGAGCAAGCCGGCTGGGTGCGCAGTGGGCTTATGGGTGAGAACTCAAGTGAAGAGCTGATTGCCTTGCCCGAATTGCTCTAGCCCACTCCGGTACAACCCAAATGGTAAACTCCCACGGTCACATGGACACCATCCAGGTCAACAAACTTGTCAGAAATTTTAAAGACTTTCGCGCCGTCAACGAGATTTCATTTGAAGTGCACGAGAGCGAAATCTTCGGATTCCTTGGCCCCAACGGTGCGGGCAAGACCACGACCATCAATATGCTCTGCACGCTGCTCCGCCCAACCGGCGGCTCGGCTCAAGTCAACGGCTTCGACATTTCCAGCCAGCAATCTAAAGTCCGCAGCTCCATCGGAATTATTTTTCAGGACCCAAGCCTGGACGAGGAACTAACCGCTCGCGAGAACATGCGCTTCCATGCCATGCTGTATGACATTACGCGAAAGGACTTCAAACGCCGAACCGAGGAACTCATGGAGATGGTCGACCTAACGGACAAGTTAGGCGATCAGGTGCGTACCTATTCGGGGGGCATGAAGCGCCGCCTGGAGATCGCCCGAGGCTTGCTCCATCGTCCCCGCGTACTGTTCCTGGACGAGCCCACGCTTGGCCTGGATCCGCAAACCCGCCGACACATCTGGCAGTATCTGCATGAACTGCGAGAGCAGCGTGAAGTCACCATGTTTCTGACAACCCACTACATG
The DNA here is from genome assembly GCA_964482355.1 of uncultured Anaerolineaceae bacterium. Taxonomy (GTDB): domain Bacteria; phylum Chloroflexota; class Anaerolineae; order Anaerolineales; family E44-bin32; genus JADFRG01. The sequence goes on from CAYZXF010000193.1 coordinate 6,128, forward strand.
GAGGAGGCCGAAAACTGCAATCGAATCGCGATTATCGACAACGGTCAAATTGTGGCTATCGATACCCCTGCGAATTTGAAGGAGCGCGTGGGTGGGGACATCATCACCCTTCGTACCTCGGATAACGAGCTTGCCAGCCATCGTATTAATGAGGTGCATGGGGTTGAAACAAGAACCGGACCCGAAGGGCAGTTGATCGTCGAAATCGACCGAGGAGATCAATTTATTCCTAAGGTCATCGAGACTTTTTCGAACGGAGACAAACCGATCGAAGTGCAAAGCGTCAGCCTTCGCCAGCCCACTCTAGAAGACGTGTTCATCAAGCTAACCGGGCATGCCATCCGTGAAGAGGAGGCCGACACCAAATCTCAGATGCGTCAACGCGGCCGAATGTTCGGGCGATTCGGCAGGCGATCTTGAGCTCCCCAAACCGATGATCCATCATCTCAAAACCTTCTACACCATTTGGTCGAGAGACATTATTCGATTCAGCCGTAATCGCGGCCGAATTGTGGCCTCGATGGCTACACCGGTGCTCTTCCTATTTGTGTTTGGCGGAGGACTTGGACCCGCCATGGCGCCCATGGCCGGCGGAAGCCTTACTTTCGAGCAGTTCATGTTTCCTGGCGTTATCGCCATGACGGTGCTCTTCACGGCCATATTTTCCGCCGTATCGATCGTTTGGGATCGCGAATTCGGCTTCCTGAAGGAAGTCATGGTGGCGCCCGTATCTCGCAGAGTAGTCGCGTTGGGCAAAGTCGCCGGCGGGAGCACCTTGGCCATGTTTCAGGGCGTGCTGATCTTGCTTTTGGCGCCCCTGCTTGGCATTGAGCTCACTTTCGAACAAGCGGTTTACCTGCTGCTATTAATGTTGTTGCTGGCGGCCATGATGAGCGCGCTGGGCATCCTTGTGGCCGCGCGACAGCGATCGATGGAAGGGTTCCAGGTCATCATGAATTTCATCATGCTGCCGATGCTGTTTCTCTCGGGGGCGTTCTTCCCGCTCACCGGTGTACCGGTCTGGATGGAAACGCTATCCAAAATCAATCCCGTATCCTATGGTGTAGATCCTTTACGTCAGGTTGCGCTCCGTGAGAGCGTCCCTGAAGTGTTCCTGGATGCCATGCGGCTCCATCCGATTGCGGTAGATGTGGTGGTGATGCTCGTCTTCGGTGTGATTTTTCTCGTGCCCGCCATTTGGCTTTTCAGCAAACAGGATTAGGTGCGCATCCTCCGTTGCGCGCACGCGTCGGGCCCATCGAAGCCTGATCACCATTCCTCAGGTGATCCGCCCCACAGATGAATATGAAGAACGCCGCTAGGATCGAACGAATATGCACAAGCTAAATTCCCTGGTAAGGGACCCGATACGTTGGGGAGCGATTGTAGTCGGCGTAGTGGTCCTGGGCGTGGTCTGGATCGGGATTTCTCAGGTGCCGGCTTCGGCGACGACCAGTGGGTCCATCCCTAGCCCACGCGAGGGGTTTGCGGCGCCCGATTTCACGCTCGAAACTCTAGAAGGGGAGACTTTCACGCTTTCCGACTTACGCGGCAAAGCAGTGGTCGTCAACCTGTGGGCCTCCTGGTGTCCGCCCTGCCGAGCAGAGATGCCTGCCTTGCAGGCAGCCTATGAAGCCGACCGAGACCGCGGTCTGGAGATTGTAGCGGTGGATATGACCTACCAGGACCGCGAGGCAGACGCTCAGCGTTTTGTTGAGGATTTTGGACTCACATTCACGATCCCGTTGGACCGCGATGGGACGGTCGCAAGGCAATACCTTATGCGGGCGCTGCCCTCGACCTTCTTCGTCGGGCCCGACGGAGTGATTCGCAAGGTCGTGATCGGGGGACCCATGAGCGAGGCCACCATCCGATCGACCGTCAGTGAAATGCTGGATGAGATTCCCTGATGCTCCCTATCCTGCAAGTCGGTCCGTTGGCAATTCAAATGCCTGGCCTGATTCTTCTGGCGGGTGTCTGGATTGCGGTTTCCCTTACGGACCGCGAGGCACCGCGATATTCCCTGAAGCCCTCAACTCTTTCCAATATGATTTTGATCGGCCTCGTGGTGGGCATTCTTAGCGCCCGGCTCTGGTACGCAATTCGATTCTTCGACATTTATCTCGACAACCCATTGAGCATGTTCTCCCTGAATCCCACCACGCTCGCGCCGCTGGAAGGCGCCCTAACTGGATTGGCCGTGGCCGCATTCTATGGCTATCGAAAGGGACTTCCCCTGTGGCCTACCCTTGATGTATTGACGCCTGGCCTGGCGGCATTTGGGCTAGCAGTGGGTTTCGCGCATCTCGCGAGCGGCGATGCTTTCGGGAAGGAAACAAGCCTGCCATGGGCGATCGAGCTTTGGGGGGCGCAGCGCCATCCTACTCAGATATATGAGGTGCTGGCCGCCGGATTTATCTTTTGGCTGATCTGGGAAATTCGCCGCAAGACCCAGGTGGCCGGATTTCTTTTCCTTATATTTGTCGCGCTGACTGCCTTGAGCAGGCTTGTTATCGAAGCCTTTCGAGGTGACTCAATCATTGCCTATGGATCCATCCGAAACGCCCAGCTGGGGAGCTTACTGGTCCTGGCGGTAGCCCTGGTTGGGATGCATTTACTAGCGCGTGCGCGGACCCAAGAATCCAGAAGCCAAAGCTCATAATTCTCCACGCAACACCCCTGAAATCTCGGACGCACGCCCCCTAGTTGAAGCCCAGAAAGCTCCCAACCAGATATCCACAAGCCCGACGACTCTAGGCTTCACGGCGCTGGACTATAATCGAAGCGCCTTCCATTCCGTAAGAAAAGCACACACCATTAGCTCAAAGCCCTAGGGGCAGCCTCAAAATGGCAGGATCAAGAAGGGATAATTTATGTCTGACTTTAAGGACCGCGTCGTCGTGGTTTCCGGCGCGGCTGGGAATCTGGGCGGGGCCGTTTCGCATGCCTTTGCTAGTTCAGGGTCCAAAACCGGTCTTCTAGATCGAAGGCCCGGGAGGCTCCAGGAAGTGTGCGGCCAACTGGCGGATGATCCATCCCACTTGCTGATAGGAAACGTTGATATGACCGATCAGGAATCGGTGGAAGATAGTATTCAGCAGGTCGTAGATACGCATGGCCGCGTGGATATTCTCATCAATACCATCGGCGGATTTCGAGGCGGCGATCCAGTTCATGAGACTAGTCTGGAAGATTGGGATTTCATGTTCAATCTGAACACGCGCTCTGTGTTCCTCGCCTGCCGAGCCGCCGTGCCGCACATGCTAAAGCAGGGCAGCGGAAAAATCGTAAATATTGGTGCCAGACCAGGTGTCAAAGGTGCAGCAAATTCGGCAGCCTATTCAGGGGCCAAGAGCGCGGTGATCCGACTTACGGAGAGCCTGTCGGAGGAGCTAAAAGACCAGGGTATCAATGTCAATTGTGTGCTTCCTGGCCATGTAGATACGCCCAAGAACCGAGAACAAACTCCAGAGGCGGATTTTTCGCGCTGGGTGTCACCTAGTGCGGTGGCAGATGTCATCTTGTTCTTGGCCTCAGACCAGGCCAATGCGATTCATGGGAGTTGCATTCCGGCTTACGGAACGGGATAGATCTTCCTTATGCCGAGCTCACAACCGCTAAATGAACGGGGATCGGGCGCTTGATGGGGGACGTGACCTTCATAACCGAGGCTGGCCATCAGCTGCCAGCGCTGACCGAAGATCAGATGCGGGAGGTAGATCGCATCGCGATGGAAGACTTCGGCCTCGGCGTGCTGCAGATGATGGAAAACGCGGGCCGTAACCTGGCCCTGCACGCGATTGAGAATGTAAACGACCCGGATGCCGAGATTGTCATCCTGGCAGGATCAGGAGGCAACGGCGGTGGCGGGATCAGCTGCGCACGTCACCTCAGAAATCGCGGCTACACTGTGCGACTAATCCTGACCAGGGATCCGTCCGAGCTGGGCGGGTCTGCAGGCGCCCAATACCGCATCGTGGAGAATGCCGGCCTTCAGGCGACGCCCGCCGATAAGGCCGAAGAGAACATTCAACAGGCAGCGCTGGTGATCGATGCGCTCATCGGCTACAGCCTCAAAGGAGCGCCGCGCGGAATCACCAAGGATCTGATAGAGATGGCCAATGATTTCTCGGCCCGCACGCTATCGCTGGATATTCCCTCTGGTTTCGATTCGACGAGCGGAGACACTCCAGGGGTCGCGATTCAGCCGCACCGCACTTTGACTCTGGCTCTGCCCAAAATAGGCCTTGCCGAGGTACCAGGCGAGATTTACGTCGCGGACATCGGGATTCCACCCGAAGTCTACGCGCCGCTCGGAATACCCCTTGAACCCTTCTTTGGAGGAGCCTACTGGGCACGAATAACGAAGGTGGAGTGAGAGCATTCGAGGGTAAAACCATTACAAAGGAGGGCATCTTGGACGTAACCGCAAGAAATGAAACTGGCTATCAGGTGGAGATCGAGGCTGCAGGTCATCATCTGCTTGCCGACGAGAGCCCGAAGGACGACCAGCCAACCGCTGGACCCAATCCCTATGCATTGCTTCTGGCCTCATTGGCAGCCTGCAAGGCGATGACCGTCCGACTGTATGCGGAACGCAAAGACATACCGCTGGAAGCGGTTAATGTGAATCTGAGCATCCAAAAGGTTTACGCAAAGGACTGCGAAGACTGCGAGAGCGAGGACGATGCTAAGGTTGACATTATCGAAGAGGAGATCTCCTTCGAGGGCGATCTCACCGAGCAGCAGCGCGAGCGCCTGGCCTGGATCGCAGAACGTTGTCCGGTGCACCGAACGCTGACCAGCGAGACCAAGATTCGGCAAAAGATTGCCGCTTAATAAACGCTTGAATCCAACTTTGCGACCCAGAATTGCGAGCTCGCCCGCAATCGTAGGCTCCATTTCGCGATCGCGCTTGTCTCCAGAACGGGTTGGTATCATTGCTATCGATTTGAATTCCATATGACAAAACTTCATGAATTGGCCGAACAGGGCCAGTCCGTTTGGTACGACAACATCCGGCGAGCGCTCCTAGATTCGGGCGAGATGGCGGAACTGATCGACCAAGGGGTCACTGGCGTTACGTCTAACCCAACCATCTTCGAAAAAGCCATTGCGGGCAGCGTGGACTACGATGAAGCGCTTCACGAACTTGTCGAGCAGAAGCTCGAAGTTGCCCAGATCTATGAAAAGTTGGTCCTGGACGATATCGGCCGAACCGCCGATTTGCTGCGCCCGATTTACGACCGAACTGAGGGGCTCGACGGGTTCGTAAGCATTGAAGTGAACCCGATGCTGGCTTACGACAGTAAGGGCACGCTGCTGGAAGCCAAACAGCTCTTCAAGGACCTGGGCCGCCCAAACGTAATGATCAAAGTCCCAGCCACCAGGGAAGGTGTAGCAGCCGTTCGCCCCCTTATCGCCGAAGGCATAAACGTCAATGTGACGCTGATATTCTCGATCGAGCACTATGTGGCGGTTGCGGAAGCCTATCTTGCCGGCCTTGAAGATCGACTCGCGGTGGGAGAATCCGATCTGAAAGTCGCTTCGGTTGCATCGTTTTTTATCAGCCGCGTGGATACCGCCGTCGATCGCACGCTAGGCGGGATTGGCGCCGGTGCCATCGCAGCATCTGATCTAAAGGGGAGTGCCGGCATCGCCAACGCTAAAGTAGCCTACGCTCGTTTCAAAGAAATTTACAGCGGAGAGCGATGGGAGCGGCTCGCGGCAAGTGGAGCGAGGGTTCAACGCCCCCTTTGGGCAAGCACCAGCACCAAGAACCCGACCCTTCCAGATACGCTTTACGTCGACTCACTCATCGGCCCACAAACCGTCAACACCATTCCTCCGGCCACGCTCCAATCATTTATTGATCATGGAACGGTCTCGCCCTCATTGGAGATGGAGGTTGAGGCAGCCGCGGCTCACTTGGAACGCCTGGCTGGAATCGGGCTCGATCTAACCAACATCACGGACGACCTGCGGGAAGAAGGAGTTGCAGCGTTTGCCCGCTCGTTTGAGGCGATGATGAATGCCATCGCACTCAAACGAGAGCGACTGCTGGCCGGGTGGGAACATGTAACAGTGAATTTAAATGGCTATGAATCTGCAGTAGCTACGGCGCTCGAACAGATGGGCAAAGACAAGGTGCTCTCGCGCATATGGAAACACGATCACACCGTTTGGGATCCCAGCCCGGATGAAATCTCCAATCGACTCGGCTGGCTAAATGTTGCCGAGGTGATGCTCGATAACTTGCACGACCTGAAGGCGCTGTTTGATTGGGCGAAGGCAGATGGCTATGACCAAGCGCTGCTTCTCGGGATGGGCGGCTCGAGTTTGGCGCCTGAAGTGTTTTTAGGTACCTTCGGAGTCAAGCAGGGATACTTTGAGTTTGGCGTGCTCGACAGCACCGATCCGGGTGCGGTGCTTTCCGCTTCCGAGCGTTTTGATCCTGCGCGGACGCTCTACATCGTGGCCACGAAATCGGGTGGCACCGTCGAAACGTTGTCGCTCTTCAAACACTTCTACAATCAGGTTGAAGCTGTGGAAGGCGCCGGTAGGACGGGTCCGCACTTCGTTGCAATTACCGACCCTGGCAGCCGATTGGCGGATCTTGCTGGCCAACTCGATTTTCGAGCAACTTTCCTCAACGATTCGAACATTGGCGGACGGTACTCTGCATTGTCATTTTTCGGGCTTGTACCCGCCGCGCTAATCGGAGTCGATGTAGAGCAAATACTTGATCGATCCTTATCAGTGGCATGCGCCAGTGAGTCTTGTGTGGGTGCGGTGGACAACCCGGCAGCGAAGCTGGGCGCGGTGATGGCTGAGCTGGCCTTGCAGGGCAGGGACAAGCTCACGTTGGTAACTAATCCACCGCTTGAAAGCTTTGGTGATTGGCTGGAGCAGCTTGTCGCCGAGAGCACTGGCAAGCAGGGGCGCGGCATCGTTCCAGTGGTCGGTGAGGAAATTGGGGAGCCGGCGCTATATGGAGAGGATCGACTTTTCGCATATTTGCGTCTCGATGGAGACGAATCGAATGATGCTGCGGTAGACGAGTTGGAGGCCGCGGGACATCCGGTTATCCGAATACGGATCCATGACACGTACGATCTCGGCGGTCAATACTTCCTATGGGAGATGGCAACCGCGGTTGCAGGCTACCGTCTCGGATTCAACCCCTTCGACCAGCCCAACGTCGAGGCCGCCAAGGAGCTGGCGCGCGAATTAGTCCAGGCCTACACCGCCGAAGGAAAGCTTCCTGAGCAGCACCCGGTGCTGGTGGATAAAGAGCTAGAACTGTACGGCGATGTTAGCGGCGAGAATTTGAACGAGGCGCTCGCAGTGTTCCTGGATGGAGCCCAGCCCAAATCCTACATTGTGCTGCAAGCCTATCTACAGCCGACGCAGGAGGCATCTGAGCAGCTGCATGCGATCAGAACCGCCCTCCGCGCCCGCACTCAGCTCGCGATAACCTCGGGATTCGGGCCGCGTTATCTGCACTCGACCGGTCAGCTGCACAAAGGCGATGCCGGAACCGGCTCATTTATTCAGATCACGGTGGACGACGAACGCGATGTGGAGATCCCGGACGAAGCGGGCTCAGAAGAATCGTCGATGAGCTTCGGCACCCTGAAGACGGCCCAGGCCATGGGCGATAAAAAGGCGCTTGAAGAGGGGGGCAGGCGGGTGTTCCGGATCCACATCAAGGGAGATGCCCGTAAGGGACTGGCTCGCATCCTTGGAGCAGTCGATTAGGTCACGGAGGACGTAAACCGTGATCCGGGCAATGATCTTCGATCTGGATGGGACGCTGGTTCAGACCGAGAAACTAAAAGCCATCTCATACGCGCGCGCGGCGATCGAGCTCTGTCCGCAGGATATTAGCGAAGACGAGGTACTCGAGGCCTTCAAGGAGGTGGTTGGACTCCCTCGCAGTGAGGTCGCTCGTCATCTAGTGGATCGGTTTCAGCTGCAAGACAAGGCGGCCGAGAAGATGTCCGAATACGGCGTCGATACTCCCTGGCAAGCGTTCATTCAAGCCAGGCTCAACCATTACGAAGGGATGCTAGCGGATCCAGAAGTACTTGTAGCCAACCAATGGCCGCACAACATGGCCGTCCTGGAAATGGCCCGTGCTAACCAGTGTAGGACTGGGTTGGCGACCATGTCGCGCTGCAAGCAAGCTACGCGCGTGCTTCAGATCCTGGAGCTGCAGCAAGCGTTTGACTTCATCGCCAGCAGGGATGACGTTGAGAATGGAAAACCTGATCCTGAAATCTACAGGCTGGTTGCCCACGAGCTGGGAGTACCCGCTCATGAATGCCTGGTATTGGAAGACTCACCCTCCGGCGTTGAGGCGGCGGTCTCCGCAGGCATGTGGTGCATTGCCGTGACCACCCCCTTTACGTTTGATGGCGTGCATAAGCAGGCATTGTTGCCAGCAGAGTGGGTCGTGGACGATCCAGGGCAGGTGCTGGTAGTAGTTGGACAGATGTTGGAAGAACGTCAACTCGATGACCGAATCTCATAAAGAAACCGCCGCGCTAAAAGCGGTGGAGTTCGTTGAGCCCGGAATGATTGTGGGACTGGGATTTGGGAGCACTGCCATTTATGCCGTGCGTGAGATTGCCCGCAAATTCAGCGCGGGAGAGCTTGATGGGATCCTGGGAGTACCAACCGCGTTAAGTGTGGAGCAAGAAGCGCTCAAAATAGGGATCCCTCTGACAAGCCTGGATGACAACCCAAAAGTGGATCTAACGATCGACGGTGCAGACGAGGTTGACCCACAGCTCGATCTCATCAAGGGCGGTGGAGGCGCGCTGCTGCGGGAGAAAATTGTGGCGCAGGCCAGTCAAAGAGAGATTATCGTAGTGGATGAGTCGAAGCTCTCCGAGCGCCTGGGAACCACGTTTGCCTTGCCAGTTGAAGTCCTGGCGTTTGGCTGGGTTCTGGAACTCGCCTACCTTGAATCTCTAGGAGCCACCGTTGTTTTGAGGAAGAGCCAGAATGGTGTGCCGGTAGAAACGGACCAGGGCAATTGGATTCTGGACGCCGAATTCGGACCCATAGAGAACCTCCAGGACCTTGCCGCCAAGCTCGACGGCAGAGCCGCTGTTGCGGCGCACGGCTTGTTCCTGGGTTTAGCAACCGATCTTATTGTCGGCAGTTCGGACGGTATCAGGCATATGAAGAGAGCCTAAGGAGGAATTTATGGAAATCGGGATCGTCGGACTCGGGAAAATGGGTGCCAATATGTGTATCCGGCTGCTGCAAGGCGGGCACAGCGTTGTGGCCTTCGCTCGGACCGTCTCCAAGGTGCACGCCGTCGCCGACAAGGGCGCGCGGGGCCTCGAATCGTTGGCGCAGATGGCACCCACGTTGTCCGCTCCACGCGCGGCCTGGGTGATGGTGCCTGCCGGAGACCCCACGGAAAGCGTGATCACTGAGCTGGCCGCGTCATTCGACGAGGGGGACATCATTATCGATGGCGGCAATAGCAACTACAAAGACACCATGCGGCGCGCGGAGGCCCTGCAATTACGAGGCATACATCTGGTAGATGTGGGAACCAGCGGTGGGGTCTGGGGACTGACCGGGGGCTACAGCATGATGGTCGGGGGCGAAAAGGATGCGGTGGAGCGGCTTACGCCGATATTGGAAACCCTGGCGCCCGGAGCTGATGAAGGTTGGGGCCGTGTCGGCTCGAGCGGCTCGGGCCACTTTGTGAAGATGGTTCACAACGGCATCGAATATGGGCTGATGCAGGCCTATGCTGAAGGCTTCGAAATCATGAGCAAGAAAGAGCAGTTTGATCTGGATCTGCACCAGGTGGCGGAGATATGGCGATTCGGCAGCGTGGTACGCTCCTGGCTGTTGGACCTCACTGCGGCCGCGCTTGAAGAAGACGCCACCCTAAGCGAAATTGAAGGCTGGGTAGCCGACAGTGGGGAGGGGCGCTGGACGGTAGCGGACGCAATCGACCTGGACGTGCCGGCGCCGGTGATCACCATGTCGCTACTGATGCGGCTTGTGAGTCGGCAAGACGAAAGCTACGCCGCCAAGCTGCTGGCAGCCATGCGCAACCAATTTGGGGGCCATGCCGTGAAGCGAGCCAAAGAGTAAAGGATTAATGAATAACGGACTGCCCACCTCTATCGTCATATTCGGCGCATCGGGTGACCTGACCAAGCGCAAGCTCGTGCCGGCGCTCTTCCATCAGTACGTCAAAGGCCAAATACCCAAGGCCATCAACATCGTTGGGACCTCACGCAGCGAGTTCACCCACGATGAATTCCGGCAACAGATGTTCGATGGAATGGCAGAGCTTACTGGGATCGCCCCGGGCGAAGGCGAATGGGAAGAGTTCTCCCAGAAACTCTGGTATGTGTCAGGAGATGTCGGCCAGGAGGCCGACTATGGGAAGCTCGAGCAGTTTCTAGCGGAGAGGGAGGACGGGCCAGCCAACCGCCTATACTATCTGGCTACTGCTCCACGCTTCTTTCCAACAATCGCGCGAGAGCTCGGCACACACGGGATGGCCACCGAGGGAGACCACTGGTCGCGGGTGGTCATTGAAAAACCCTTCGGGCACGACCTGGATTCGGCGGTCGAGTTGAACGAAATCGTGCATGCCGCCTTTGACGAGCATCAGGTCTATCGTATCGATCACTACCTGGGAAAGGACACGGCCCAGAATATCCTTTATTTTCGCTTCCTAAACACTATTTTCGAGCCGATTTGGAATAGGAACTACATTGACCATGTTCAGATCACTGTTGCAGAGACGGTTGATGTGGAACACAGGGCAGGCTATTACGACACATCCGGTGTTGTGCGAGATATGTTCCAAAATCACTTTCTGCAGCTATTCACACTGGTGGCAATGGAACCGCCGGCCACGTTCGATGCAGACGCCGTCCGAAATGAGAAAGTGAAAGTATTGATGGCCATCCGGCCGATAGACGTGGAAGACACAGTTCGGGCGCAGTATGAGGGCTATGGGCAGGCAAAGGGGGTTGCCGACAATTCACAAACTCCGACCTATGCGGCGATGAGGCTGTATATCGATAATTGGCGTTGGCAAGGGGTGCCGTTTTACCTCCGCTCTGGAAAAGCCCTGGCGGATAAGACGAGCCAGATTGTCATCGTTTTCAACGAACCTCCGCATGTGCTCTTTAATTTGCCGGCGGACTACCGTCTGACTCCTAATTTTCTTTCACTCTGCATTCAGCCCGATGAAGGCATACACATGCGCTTTGAGACCAAAGTCCCTGGTGGGCTACAGGAGACTAAATCGGTCGATATGGAATTTCATTACCCCTCGACGTTTGGAGGCGAACGCTTACCGGATGCCTACGAACGATTATTAATTGATGCCCTCAACGGGGATCCCTCGCTCTTTACCCGAAGCGACGAGATTGAAGAGTCGTGGCGTCTGGTAGATCCGGTTCTTGATGCCTGGGATAATTCAGCTAATGCGCCTTCACTTGGGCTTTATCGCAAAGGAAGTTGGGGCCCATCGGCAGCCGAGGAGTTCATGACGCGCGATGAGCGCATCTGGCGTCTGGGTTGCGGAGATCACTCGACCCGAACATGAGCGATCTTCAGATACACGAAAACACTAAAGCACTGGCCCAGGCGGCAGCCGATCATTTCGTGACGGCCTCAGAGGAAGCAATTGAAAACCGAGGCCGTTTTATGGTCGCGCTCTCGGGAGGTTCCACTCCGCAAGAGGCGTACAGCAGGTTGTCCGACCCGCTGCTGGCCACCAAAGTAAGCTGGAGAAACGTGCACCTCTTCTGGGGGGACGAGCGATGCGTTCCCCCTGAGCATCCAGACAGCAACTACCGGATGGCTCGAAAAACCATGATCCAGAAAGTGCCAATCCCGCAGGCGAATATCCACCGCATCCAGGGCGAGCTTGACCCAGATCTGGCAGCCGAGGCTTATGTGGAAGAACTGCAATCAGTCTTTGGTTCTGAGGAGCGGCCGCGTTTTGATCTGATCTTCCTGGGATTGGGGGAAGATGGGCACACTGCCTCATTATTCCCGGGCAGTCTTGCTTTGCGAGAAACTGAGCACTGGGTCCTGGCAGTATTTGAAGAGGCGGTTCAAGCCTGGCGCGTGACACTTACGCCACCCGTATTGAACGCCGCACGGCAGCTTTCGTTTCTGGTGTCAGGCGAGTCGAAAGCGGCACGTTTGCAGGAGGTGTTGGAAGGTGAGCCTCCGGCGGAACCGCTCCCTGCCCAGCTCATTCAACCGCTCAACGGCCAGGTAACCTGGTTGGTCGACAAGGCGGCCGCCGCAAAGCTGTGAGCCCGCGACGCCACGTCCAAGTACGGTAAACTGATCAAGGCCTAGGGGCCGTTTCTATTGATATCTAGATGCACGCGCTGGCCTGTGGCCAGCGTTTCTATTTGGTGGTGCGCGTGAGAGTGCTTGTAGTTGGGGACGATCCGCTGGCTCGCGCCGGGCTGGCGAACGCATTGACCGAAATCGAGATCGTGGCTCAAATCGCCCCCGACGACTCCGTCATTTCCGCGTACCGAGCCTACGCTCCCAATGCGGTACTCTGGGACCTGGGCTGGGGCCTTGAGACTTCTGGCTGGCGAGAGTTGTTGAGCGATCTTGTCGAGTCCGGCGCCCCCGTCGTTACACTTTTGCCAGGGAACTCCCATGCTGCGGAAGCCTGGTCTGCTGGAGCACGCGGATTATTAAGCAGGGAGGCAGGCTCGGAAAGCATTAACGCTGCGCTGAATGCCGTCAGCAATGGGCTTGTTGCGGTCGACCCGGCGCTCGGAGGAGCTCTGCTTCCAAGCCAGGGCGAAGCCCATGCCTTTCAGTTGGAAGAACTAACGAAGAGGGAGCACGAAGTTTTAGAACTGCTCGCGGAAGGCCTTTCGAATCGGTCCATAGCCTCCAGGCTCGAAATCAGCGAGCACACCGTGAAATATCACGTAAACGCGATCCTGCGGAAACTTGGTGCGCAGAGCCGCACCGAGGCAGTGGTGCGGGCCACCCGCAGCGGCTTGATTCTTCTTTAGCAGATCGCATCTAACCCCTGCTCGACCCATCCAATATGGCCATCGACCAACCAAACTTCTAGTCTCGACCTACCCGAATTACCGGTTCGCTCTAACACTCTCAGCGATATGCTTGCCGAACTCAAGGAGGAATCATGGCGAGCGTAGTCGAAGGAATATCCAATGAATTGGCTGGAATGGTGGAAGCGGCGGGTCCCGCAATCGTGCGCGTGGAAGGCCGCAGACGATTGCCTGCAAGCGGGATCGTATGGTCTGACGATGGAATCGTGGTCACCGCCCACCATGTTGTTGAACGAGACGACCGGATCGGTGTGGGCTTAGCAGATGGCAATAAGGTCGACGCAGAATTGGTGGGGAGGGATCCCACTACTGATTTAGCAGTGCTGCGGGTCGAGGGTGCACAGCCTTCCTCGGCTAAGTCCGCTCAAGTGGATGACTTGAGCGTGGGGCATCTTGTGCTTGCCCTCGGGCGCCCTGGCCGAACGGTGCAGGCCACTCTGGGAATTGTGAGCGCCTTAGGAACGAGTTGGCGAACAGCCGCCGGCGGAACGATCGATCGCTATCTGCAGACCGATGTAGTGATGTATCCGGGATTCTCGGGTGGCCCGCTGGTGGATGCCGATGGAAAAGTATTGGGGCTCAATACCTCCGCGCTGCGCGGCGTGAGCCTCACGATCCCGAGCCTTACCGTCGATCGGGTGGTCGAATCGATCTTATCCCACGGGCGCGTGCAGCGCGGCTACCTCGGGGTGGGTGTGCAGCCAGTCAACCTGCCGGAGGCATTAGCGGAAGAGCTGGGCCAGGAAACAGGCTTGATCTTAATTTCGGTCGAGCCCGGAAGTCCGGCCGAAGCGGGTGGCCTGACGCTCGGGGACACGCTTTTGTCCGTGGATGGTGAACCTGTTCGGCGATTGGATGATCTGCTGAGCCTGCTGAGCGGCGAGCTGGTGGGCGAGGAAGTGCTCATTCGCATCCTGCGCGGCGGAGAATCTGGCGAACAAAAGGTCACAGTTGGGGAGCGTTGATGACGTCAGTCATCCAAGAGCTCAACTCAGAACTAGCCCGCCTTTCCAAGCAAGTTCACGCCAGCCTGGTCCGGGTGGAGAGCGGACGCGGGGGGGCCGGCGCCGGAACGATCTGGCATTCAGAAGGACTCATTCTGACAAATTCGCATGTTGCGCGCAGCCGGCGCTTAAGCGTCACACTGCCCGATGGCCGGCGGGCCCCAGCGCGCCTCCTGGCTCGCAGCCGTGAACTCGATCTGGCAGCGCTAACCGTGGAGCTGTCAGACCTTCCTACGATGGAAATCGGGGATTCCGGAACACTCCAGCCCGGCCACTGGGTGATGGCCTTCGGACACCCGTGGGGAGTGGAAGGCGCTGCTACCGCCGGCGTCGTTATCGGGCAGGGCGCAGAACTGCCGGGTACACCAGCCTTTGGGCGCGACTGGCTGGCAGTTGGCTTGCACTACAGACCCGGACATTCTGGCGGACCGCTGGTCGATTCTTCTGGCCGTCTGGTGGGTATCAACACCATCATGGTGGGCCCAGATGTGGGGCTTGCGGTACCGGTGCATGAAATCAAGCGCTTCCTCAAAGACTCCATGCAGCGCGCGGCTGCCTAGCTTCGACGAACTCTCACGGAAGGTTCAATCAATTCCACAACAATCTGCCTTATGATCCATGTATATCTGTCGAAAACTGCAAATTTATGTAGATTTACGCAGATTTTGACAGCGCAGATCCGTT
>CAYZXF010000194.1:0-5746 GCA_964482355.1 uncultured Anaerolineaceae bacterium
CTCTAAGGGCTCCAATTCGAAACGATGCCAGGTGAGTCGGGCGCTAGTTTCTCCGATTAGGATCTCATCCGGTTTTGCTGTGGACTGCAAACGCTCGGCAAGCACAACCGGCTTGCCCATGGCGGTGTACTCAGACATGATCTCGCCGCCCATGTCGCCCAGGACGGCGCGGCCAGTGTTAATTCCCACCCGAAGATGCAGATCTTCACCAAGCTCGGTACCGTATTCTTGAACTGCCTCAACCATTCGAAGGGCAGCTAGCCCGGCCCGCTCCGGATCATCCTCGTGGGCCAGGGGAGCCCCAAAGAAGGCAAGCATGCCATCGCCCATCAGACGCGCCACGGTCCCGCCAAATTCGTCCACGGCTGAGCTTGCTCGTTGTAAGCATCGATCGAGCACCACACGCGCGCGCTCAGGTCCTAAGCGACCCGTCAGGTCAGTCGACCCAACCACATCGGCGAAGAGGATCGTTATGAGCTTATATTCGGCGTCGGTCTTATAAGGTTGTTGCACCGCGGGTCCATCTTACTCGAGAGTTGTTATCCCTTCAATTTGCCGGCATCGGGATGGCACCTGGATCAATTCGTTGGTGACAGGACGGCATCCATTTGCCGCGAAAGCTCTTCTATATCACTTGTCGGGAGCTGGCAGGTAAAGCCCTGGCAAAGGTACGCCGTGGGTCGATCATCTCGCATGCTGCGTTCGGCCATCAGAGTCGGTTGGTCATCTGCTCCCGGCTCTCCGCCGGCAACAATAAGGTTTGGAATGTATTCAGAATTGAAGCGGGACAACAGCTCACCGAATCGGGCATCTGATGGAGAACCCGCGATAGCGAGCTGGAGTTGGGGCCCGATCGCGAAATCCATAGCGTTGAGCCATCCAGCAAAGGCAGAAGGGTGCTGCGATGCGGTGAGGGCCATTGCGCGCAACGCCGAATCGGCCGGTTCAATAAAGCGAGCAGTACCCTCGTAGGCACCCAATGTGAGAAGCAGCATGGCAGCCAGGGAATTTCCGCTGGGAGTGGGGCTGTCTTGAATCGACTTCGGGCGGGCGATCAGCTGCTCATGGTCGTGGCGGGTATCGAAAAATCCACCTTCCGGATCGGCAAACGCCTCAAGGAGCTCGTCCGCCTGTCGCACCGCTTCTCGGTACCATCTCGGATTAAAATCACTCTGGTAGAGGGCGAGTAATCCTAGCCCCAACGCCGCGTGGTCTTCTAAATAGGCGGTGTACTGTGCTTTGCCGTCCCGCCAGGAGCGAAGCAGCTTGCCATCTACCAGCAAATTATCCAGCAGGAAGTTGGCCTGAGTCTGTGCAGCCACCAGGTATTCTTCGTTTTGTGTGGCGCGCGCGGCTTCTGCGAGCGCTATCATTGCCAGCCCGTTCCATGCCGTAAGCACCTTGTCATCCAGGCCAGGATGAATCCGCTGCCGGCGGGCCTGGAGCAGCAGCTCACGCGCTTCAGCAAGCCGCTTTTCTACAGTCTCCACATCCATTGACAATTGCTCGGCGAGCGCTTCGGGCTTGCTTGCGCGATAGAAAATATTTGAGCCTTCAAAGTTTCCGGCTTCCGTTGCGCCATAGGCCGCGATGAGTAATTCCGCGAGCTTTGGGTCTTCGATCGTCGCGTTGATTTCCTCAATGGACCACATATAAAACTTGCCTTCTTCTCCCTCTGAATCGGCATCATACGAGCTGTAGAAGCCGCCTTCCGCGTGGCGCATCTCGCGCAACATGAAGGCAATCGTCTCATCTGCGACGACCAGCATTTGGTGATCGCCTGTTGCCTGCCAGCCTTGAATGTAAACCCGCGCTAACTGCGCGTTGTCATAGAGCATTTTTTCAAAGTGGGGCACCAGCCAGATCTCGTCGACCGCGTAGCGCGCAAACCCGCCGCCAAGCTGATCGTACATCCCGCCGTCTGCCATGGCCGACAGAACATGCTTCGCCATATCGAGCGCTAGTTTGTCCTGTGAGCGCGCGTACCGTCTTAGGAGGAATTCGATTGCCATGGGCTGTGGAAATTTGGGTGCCTGGCCCCAACCCCCATGGGTCCAGTCGTAGCCGCGAAAAAGCGACTCAGCTGCTCGATCGAATTGCTGGGGATCTAGTTCATTGTCGCCTGCCCGGAGAGCTGGAGCAGCTGCGATCCGATCTGTGAGCTCGTTCCCGATCTCCAAGAGGCTGTCCCGGTCGTTGCTCCATTTGTCGGCCAGCGCGAGCAGGATCTCGCTAAAGGCGGGCATGTTGTGTCGACGAGCTGGCGGAAAATAAGTGCCACCGTAAAAAGGACGGCCGTCCGGAGTCAGAAAAACCGACATCGGCCAACCTCCCTGGCCGGTCATGGCTACTACCGCGTCCATATAGAGACTATCGATGTCGGGCCGCTCTTCACGATCGACCTTGATGTTTACAAAGTTTTCGTTCATGAGAGCGGCCGTCTTTGGGTCCTCGAAAGATTCGTGAGCCATTACATGGCACCAATGGCACGCGGCGTAGCCTATGCTCAAGAAGATAGGCTTGTCCTGTTCTCGAGCCTTTTCAAGCGCCTCTGGCCCCCATGGATGCCAATCCACGGGATTTTCTGCGTGCTGCAGCAAATAGGGAGAGGTCGAGTCTGCTAGTTGATTAGACATAAGTGTGAAAAAGACCTTGCTGGAAGGATGTGATTCCTCCCTTCATAAATACAAGTAAGCACTCACCGGAAAGATGTGATTGGCTTTAGTCTTCCCTTCATTTGGCGATGGTAAAATCCCGCCCCATGTCAGTGATTGAGAGGCTTATCCGGTGGTTGCCAGCTCTGGCCATGATGACGGCTATTTTCGTGCTGTCTGCGCTGCCTGCCAGTAAGGTCCCTACCTTTGGTGCGTATGATATCTATTTTAAAAAGGCAGGGCATGCGATCGGGTACGGCATGTTGGGCGTGGCGTACTACTATGCTTTGCCAACCGGGCTTTCTCGCTTCGTGCGGTGGTCGATGGCGTTTGGGCTCTCGGTTGGATTTGCCGCAAGCGATGAATTCCACCAATCCTTCGTCCTTGGAAGAACAGCTAGTGTTCGAGATGTGGCAATCGACGGATTGGGAGCGTTCCTGGCTTTGTTTCTTGCGGCAGGTTATTCATCATCAATTATTCCTCGGTCTCGAGCCGAAACTCTTCCCAGTTCGACCCCCGACTGAGCTCGATATCGGCAAACGGTTCCGCCTGGCTAGCGATTACCGTTCGGTCTTTCACCAGTTCCAGCAACGCAAGAAATGAAACCACGATATCCAGGCGACTTGCCGCAGATGATAGCAGCGAGTTGAAGCTGACGTGATGCTCGCGCTCCATCAAATCTATGATCCATCGGATCTTATCGCGGATGCGGATCTTGGGCGGTCGGGCAGCCTGCTCTAAGTTCGGGCCCTCCGGCAAATCAGCAAGAGCATCCAGCATGGCAGCGCGTAGCTCATTTAGTCCCAACCCCCCCAGATCCAGCTGCTCGTCAACCACCGGCGGCTCATGCGACAGGCGCAGGTAGGTGCGCAGGCCTTCTTTCTCGCGGGAGGCCAATTCGGCGGCAGCCTCCTTGAACTGTCGATAAAGCATCAACTGCCGAGCCAAGGCCTCCGCCGGGTCCTCCTCGCCAGGGTCCCGCTCTGGGGGCCGCGGCAGCAAAGCCTCAGATTTGATCTGCAGCAGCTTGGCTGCCACAACCAGGAAGCCCGCGAGTTCTGCTGCGGGTTTCTCGGGGATCCGCTCCAGATGCTCAAGGAACTGATCGGTAACCTGAGCAAGGGCGACGGTGGTGATGTCCAGCTGCTCCTGTTCGATGAGACGGAGCAGCAGTCCAAGCGGGCCTTCGAAAACGGGTAGTTTTACGGAGTATTCAGAATCCATCAGGGAATGGCGATCAGAACAAGGACAACAATCACGATGAGAAGAACGGCCGCGGCCCCATAGAAAAGGATGTTTCGGTCGGTTTGCTTTTGGCGGAGGTGGGCTTCTGCCTCGGCCGCCTTCCTCTTCCGGTCGATCTCCACGAATCCCTCAAACCGCTCTTCTGAGGCACGCGCCTCGGTTTCCTTCAAACCCGCCACTTGAGATTGCAGTCGGCGAATCCACAGTGGATTACCCGTACTTCCCTGTCGACCGATTACGCTGGCTACGATCGAGAGCGGTTCACCGCAGTTGGAGCAATCATCTGCCCCCTTTAGGTTGAGCTCACCGCAGGCCGGGCATTCCGTACGTTCTGTAAGAAAGTGGGTGCCACAGTAGCTGCAGTCTAAGTTTCCTTGGTTATCGGCTGCCAGGGTGGGCGCGGTGCACGCAGCGCAGGTGAGTTCCACGGGCGGATTATACAATCGCTATGTGAACACGCTCACTGAAATTTGGTGGAAAAGCGTGTCTTATGGAGCAGATTGACCAATCGCATCTACCGGATTGGGATGGTAAGATAATCGCCGCTGAAGACATCTATGCCGTAGAGGAAAACTAATGAATAGAGAACCCATACACGTAACCGACGATGCATTCGAGGCCGTCGTTCTAGAATCTGATACTCCGGTATTGGTCGATTTCTGGGCGCCCTGGTGTGGCCCTTGTCTTATGGTCGCTCCGATCCTTGACAAGCTGGCCGAGGAGTATGATGAGCGCTTGGTCGTGGCGAAAGTCAATACGGATGACAATCCCAGCTGGGCCATGCAATATGGCGTACAGGGAATTCCGACCATGCTGCTGATCGCAGATGGCAAGGTAGTTCACCGACAGGTTGGTGCGCTTCCTGAGCCTTACCTCAGGGACATGGTGGATGAATTTGTAGGCGCGGTAGAAGAGGCCTCTAACGGCAGTTCCAATGGAAAAGAGAACTAACCGAATCCTGGGCAATAGCAAAGGGCGGGGCATTTAGCCCCGCCCTTTTTTTTTGCAAAAATCAATTCAGGATACGGCTATTTCTTGCCGCGAGCGTTGGCCCTGAATATCAAAGCTTCCACCCGCCTTCCGAGTCGACGGGACGCGGAGCGAGCGCGGGCCAGCGATCGCATCCTGCGCGAGCGGCGCCGGTCAGCCGGCTCGACGACCCGCTCTGGCATGGTCATCTCCAGTGCCATTGCGCCCCAGGTCAGCCCGGCCCCAAAACCGACCAACACCAAATTATCTCCGCTGCGAATTCGGCCCTCGTCCCAGGCTTCGCAAAATGCCATAGGTATGGAGGCCGTAGAGGTATTGCCATATCGATCTACATTGATGGCGAAACGCTCGAGCGGCAGCTTCAACCCGCGCGCAGCCGCTTCGATGATGCGATAATTGGCCTGATGCGGCACGATTAAGGAAACGTCGTCCAGTGCTATGCCTGCATCTGCAATGGCATCCCGCGTCGCGGCCGCCATCACCCGCGTTGCAAACCGAAAGACCTCGCGGCCGTTCATCTGCATGAAGTGCATGCTGGTGGCGACGGTTTCGGGAGTGGTCGGCATGAAGCTCCCACCGGCAGGGATGGACAGCAGATCGCCTCCTGAGCCGTCAGACCGCATGATGCAAGAGAGCACGCCACCGGGTTCGGGGCGTCCTTCAACGAGAAAAGCGCCTGCTCCATCTCCAAATAATATGGAGGTATTGCGATCCTTATAATTTACAAACCGAGAAAGGGTCTCGGAGCCGACGACCAGCGCCTTGTCGATATTTCCGGAACGCACGGCTTGAGCCGCCATGTTGAGCGCGAATATGAATCCGGTGCAGGCGGCTGAAAGATCGAACGCGCCGGCCTG
>CAYZXF010000195.1:0-2613 GCA_964482355.1 uncultured Anaerolineaceae bacterium
TGCAATACGCTCATCGAAAAGCTGTCGAGCCAGACGGTATCCCAAATAAACCAACACCAGCCCCAGGACGACTGAAAGCGCACGGACCGCGAGCGGGCCTCCTCCGGCAACGGCCTGCCATGCCCAAAGCAGCGTGTAATATCCCAGAGGGTGCACGTCGGCTGCGATCCCTTGATCGACTATCAGAGTGCCATAAGACATTGCACGCGGGCCTTCCGCTGAAAATAAAACGGCGAAGGCTTCGTCATACCAAAGGGGGCGAGAAATGATCGTCGGGAGCCGTGCAAGCAAGGCCACAAACAGCACCACCATGAGGGCATGCGCAAATAGCCACTCCTGCGCACGGGTCCAACCTGAGGTTTCCCGGGCTGCTTTCATGGCTGCCTTTGGCCGGCGAGCTTCTCCCCGAGTGCGCCCAATTGCTGTTCCTCTCCCAATAACGTTATGGCTATGCGCAGAGTACTCCGCGGCAGGCGCCGTCTATGGCTGTAGCTCATAAAGGACGTAGCCCTCTCCGAAGGCGCTCAAAGGAATGAGGCTCTCTTTGAGAAATCGGTCGAGGGCCTCCCAGTCTCCATTATTCAGCGGGTCAAACTTGGCAGTTCGAACGGTCCCCGCCCCTGTCCGATGATAGAGCACATGCGTCACACCCTCCTCCATCCACCGATTCGCAATCTCTTGGGGCGTCGAAAAGTGCTGTCGCTCGTGCCACCAGCGATCCAACAGCGCATCCGGTTCGCAGGTCACAGCCTCCGAGCAATAATAGCTGCGCGGTTCCCAAAGGAACCGCACCGTTGAGCCTTCATCCAGGCGATTGATCGCTTGCATCGCTTCATAGTGGTAGCCGAGACGGCGCTCAAGGTAAGCCTCCTCAGATTCCGCTCCGAAGGTCACGCTGAGAAAATCAGCCTGCATCGTATCGAAAATCCCGCTGGTGGCAGTCAGCGCAAGAACGAATGCCACCAACCCTCCCAGAACGAAACGAACCGAGACGCCCCAGCGGCCGACCTGGCCAACTGTATCGAATCCCACCACTGCAAGCGCTACAAAGAAGGGCAATGCGGGGAACAGCAGGCGAGATTGAACGAGCAAAATTGAAAACGAGAGCTGCGCAATCCAGCCCAGGTACGCCGCGCCCGCAACGACCACGAGATCCCTGACGCTGCCCTGCCTTGCCGATCGATCCAGCAGTAGTCGGAGCGTGACCAGCGGGATCAGCGCCAGCAGCAGCGGGCCCACCGTGGCCCCATAGGTCGCATGTCCTTCGTAGTAGCCTCCCTCAAGACCCCAAATAGTGGCATCCCAAGGGGCGGTAGCAAGCCCAGAAAATCCCAGGCCGGTTCCTGCGCGGCTGTACCAGAATGTACGATGGCTATCCCAGAACACTCCGTCGAAGACGAAGGGATAAACGGGATTGCCCGTAAGCACCAAATTTGAAAGCAAGAAGGGAACGACGAATATTGCTGCGCCGAGCAGATATGCGCCCCATCGACGGAAGGAGCGGCCGCGCAGCAGTACAACCACACTCAATCCGAAGACGATCCAGATGGTGGTGTACTTCGAATTCAAGGCTAGAGCGGCAAAAAACGCAGCAAGGATCAAGGCTCGATCGACCTTCTCCGAATCCGAGGCACGGATCAACGTATAGCTGGCCAGCGCTCCAAAGGCCGCGATCCACTCAACGTATGCCCAGCCTGCCAACAACGCTGCCGACGGGACGGCTACCAGAATGGCAATCGACAGCCATCCCCGCCCGGGGGCCGATTGCCGAACCAGGCCGGGAGTCAACACCAGAGTCATCCCGAAGAAGGTCAGATGGAGCAGCTGCGCCAGCCCCGGCCCAACAAGCTGCAGCCCGAGCAGATAGATCATTGATCCGGCCTTTGGAAATCCGAGATAGGCAAGATCGATATCGTGATGGATCCGACCGGCCTCTTGATAGAGCTTTGGGCCTGTCAGATGGTAGACGAGTGAATCCCAGGCGGTCGGGGGTGCGAGCGCGCGGATTAGGATGAGTAGCAGAATTAGTGCGACAAAAATGACAAGCGCCGGCGTCGACGGACGACGGAGTTTGTGAACGTCTTTGTACAGACGGTACAGTGAGAGCGGTAGCGGGAGCAGAACCAGCAACCAGAGCAGCAGCTGCGAGCTCACTCCCAGCATGCCGATGGCCAGTAAGACGAGCGCAATAGCCCCCAGACCGAAGCCCAGCTGCAGCACCAGGCGTTCGGCACGCTCGAGATTAGAAAGCCTCCGGATGGCGCCCCATCCGATCAGGTTGGCCAACGATAGGACACTTACCCATCCGACCGCCGTCACAGCCAGATCCCTCATTGCGTCAATCTGAGAGCCGCTTACTGGCTTGTGGACCGCATAGTAGGCCAGGATCACTGCGACGAACCAGAGCAGTCCCAGGGTGACCGCGGCCCTGCTCCAGAAGCTATTCGGTTTCATCCTCATTGGGTTACCGTCAGAGTCGGACGGCGCGGATCGCCCACCATCGCGCCCACCATAGTCCGAGAAGGGTCAGGATCGGGAGGGGAAGATACATGACCGGGTGCTCAACGTTTCCTTCAATGGTGGCCAGAAACAGTGCCCACATTCCAACTAGAA
>CAYZXF010000196.1:0-1688 GCA_964482355.1 uncultured Anaerolineaceae bacterium
TAGTGAACCGCATCCTCGCAGTTTGGCATGACCTACTTACGAAATTCTCGGCATTACACAGCCGGTGAACCACATCCTCGCTGTTTGCCTTGATTTCGGAGACACGTTGGCTGACGAAGCCAGCGAAGTCAAGGACGACACCCTCACCACTATTCGCGCCGAACTAATCCCCGGCGCAGGGGAGCTTCTTCATGAGCTCAAGCGGCGCGGCTACAAGCTAGCATTGGTTGCCGACGGCCGCCCGGGCACCTATTCCAACGTATTGCGCCAGCACTCGGTGCACGAGCTGTTTGATGCATTTTCGATTTCCGAAGAGGTCGGCGTTGAAAAACCGGATGCACGAATGTTCGTTACTGCGCTCAATGCGCTCGGAATCGATAAGGTGGATTACGATCGGACCGTGATGGTCGGCAACCGATTGGATCGGGATGTTGGGGGAGCCAATGATCTTGGGATGATCAGTGTGTGGATCGATTGGTCGAGCAGGTATGCCTCGGCGCCGCAGCATGATGGTGAGATCCCAGACCATACCATTCATATGCCGATGGAATTGCTGGAAGTGATGGAGCAGCTTGAACGGGAGGGCTAGCGGCCAGCCTCCGATTGCACTCGCGCTATTATCCGAACATACTCGACAGACTATCGGGCAGTTCCGCTAGATACTGATTAGCCTGGGAGTGATTCTGCCCCGGGGACCCACATTCAAAAGCCAGCCATCCACCGTATTGAATTTCCCTCAGGGCAATAAGGATAGGCTTGAAATCCGTTTCCCCCTGACCGGGCAGCTTGCGGTTGCTGTCGGCTAGATGGACGTGTCCGACGTGCTTTCTATTCTCCAGGATGGCTGTCGAACTATCAGACTCCTCGTGTGCCATGTGAAATAGATCGGCCACGATTGCCAGCCGATCCTGCCTTAGCGGATCGATCAGTGAGGAAGCCTGGTCCAGGCGGTTCAAGAGGTGGGTTTCCTCCCGGTAAACCGACTCGACAAAAAGCCGAACCTTCGCACGGCCAGCCGTCTCGGCCAGGATCTCCAGTTGCGAGCTGAGCAAAGCCAGTTCGAGTTCGATCGCAGTCTTGTAAGGGGTTAGGTCGGGCAGCAGCGGGTCGAAAAAGTGGGGCACAAACACCACGCCCTCGGCGCCGATCCGTCCCGCAAGCTCAATTGCTTCGGAGAGTTCTGCCATGGCATGCGCGCGCTCGTCCGGATCTGGATCCAGGAAGCGGGACCGCCGGCCGTTGTTGATGGAGCTGGCTACGACCGCTCCGCGTCCGCTATAGCGCTCGATCTCGGCCGCCTGCTCGGGAAGATCCTCGCTCCAGAACTCGATGCCTTGGAGGCCGAGATCCGAGGCCTGAGCAAAGCGATCCTCAAGGCTTGGGCCGGGCAACATGTCTTCCTGAATGGCGATCTTCCAATCTGTCACTTGATCAGTTCGAAGTGAGAAAGAATATCGCGGACGCCATCCGTGGTCGACTGCTTAGAAACATAGTCGACCAGGTCCTTTACACTCGCATTGGCGTTTGCTGGAGCTGCGCTATGGCCGATGAGCCTGAGAAATGGCAGATCAACGTCCGAGTCCCCAATCCCAAGCATGTTTGCGACCGGTATTTCGATGTGATCTGCCAGAAATTGGATGCCCTTACCCTTGTCGACGCCGCGCGGCAGCACGTTGAGACAGTAGGTC
>CAYZXF010000197.1:0-1535 GCA_964482355.1 uncultured Anaerolineaceae bacterium
CCCCTTCATGGTGGCTGCAACCGTAGCCACCGAGGATTCTGGCTACTACAGCAATCCCGGCTTTGACCCGGCCGGCATCGTCCGCGCCATCTGGCAGAACCTGCAGGGCGGGACGGTGGTTTCCGGCGCATCAACCATCACTCAGCAGATCGCACGCAATCTCTTGCTTTCCCCGGAAGAGCGATCTCAGCGGACCGCGCTACGCAAGATCCGAGAGATCATGTTGGCGGCTGAAATCGCGCGGCGCTATACCAAGGACGAAGTACTCGAGCTATATCTCAATCAAATGTACTTCGGGAATTTAGCCTACGGCGTGGAAGCCGCCGCCCAGACCTACTTCAACACCCCCGCTGAGCAACTCACGCTCAGCCAGGGCTCGTTCCTGGCCGGGCTGCTCCAGGCTCCCGCCGTTTACGACGTTCACACCAATCGAGACGCCACTCTCAATCGTCAACAGCAAGTGCTGGTCTTGATGGTGAACGCAAGCACCGAGCAGGGCTGCATCTTTGTAAGTAATTCGCAGCAACCAATCTGTGTCACGCCAGAAATGGCCGGCGCAGCCGCCGCCGAATTCGTCGAGTACGAATTCGTGTCCCCGGATATTCACATCCGATTTCCGCACTGGGTGACCTATGTGCGCTCGGAACTGGAATCCCTGTTTGATCCACAGACGATCTACCGATCAGGCTTCACCGTGCATACCACTCTGGATCCGCAGCTCCAGCAAGCCGCGCAAAAGATCGTGCATGATCAAGTACAAGAACTTACGCCGGAGCATCAAGTGGGCAACGGAGCACTCATCGCGCTTGAGCCTGGCAGCGGCGAAATCCTGGCCATGGTCGGATCGGCCGACTTCACGGATGAGGAGATCGACGGTCAGGTCAATATGACGCTTGCGCTGCGCCAGCCTGGCTCATCCATCAAACCACTCACATACACCGCGGCCTTCGAAAAAGGATGGACCCCCGGGACTCTCATCTGGGATGTCGAGTCCGAGTTTCCTCCCTACAAAGATCCGCGGGATCCGTCAAAAGATTACTCGCCGCGCAACTACGATAACAAGTTTCATGGCCCGGTGACCGTACGCTCGGCCTTGGCGAACTCCTACAACATCCCGGCCCTCAAGACTCTCGACTATGTTGGCATTTATGACGATGAGTTTACGCCTCAAGAGGAAGGTCTTGTAGCCTTTGCGGAGCGGATGGGACTCACAACCTTTGATCGCGACGACTACGGGATCTCGCTGACCCTCGGAGGCGGCGATGTCAAGCTGCTCGAGCTCACCAACGCCTACGCAACCTTCGCCAACCAGGGCCTCTACGTCCCGCCGGTTGCCATTACGAAGATCACCGATCACGAAGGTGAGATCGTCTATGAATACGCCTCTCCCGAAGGAAAGCGCGTTATTCGCAGCGAGCACGCCTTTCTAATTACCTCCATCCTGTCCGACAACACCGCCCGTACGCCGGCCTTCGGTCCTAATTCAGCGCTCTCGCTCCCCTTCCCGGCTGCGGCGAAAACCGGCACCACTGACA
>CAYZXF010000198.1:0-19234 GCA_964482355.1 uncultured Anaerolineaceae bacterium
GTGATCGGATATTGACCACTCCGATGCCGGCCACTATGAGCGCAGTTCCAAAAATTAGGCGCCCATCGATCGCCTCGTTCAAAAAGATCACGCCCAATATCAATCCAACCACCGGAAATGTGTAAGTTACCAATGAGGCTCGTGTTGGTCCCCAGGTGTTAATTAGGAAAAAGAAAAGCAGATAAGCCACACATGATCCCAGTAAGCCTAACCATAAAAGCGCAAGCCAGGTGATGGGAAGCGATGGCAGCTGGAAGGGGGCCTCAGTAATCGGAGCAATTATCCACAACAGCGCGTCTGCAAATAGGACTACCATAAACGCTTGAATCAGAGCAGGCTGGTCGTGCAGGTGGCGCCGCGTGAAAGTGGCCGCGAAGGCATACGAGGCCGCGGCGGCTAGCATTGCCAATTGCCCTGCCAGTGTTCCGAGCAGCCGGAAGCTCGGGCCGAGATCGCGCGTGACCAGAACCAATACCCCTATGAAGCCCACAATGAGGCCGGCTAGGCGCTGCGCAGTAATCTTTTCATCCTGCAACCAAAAGTGTGCTATCACAATCGTGAAAAGCGGTACCGTGCCATTGAGGATCGCCGCCATGGCCGAATCGATCTGAGTCTCGCTCCATGAGATCAGTACAAAGGGCAGAGCAGTGCTGAACACGGCCAGAAACAGAAACGCCAACAATATCTTGCGCTCCCGCGGAATCAATTGGCGCCGCAGCAGGACAATGACGGACAGACCCAGCAGCCCAAAGAATAAACGTAGCGCGACCAGTGTAAACGGTCCAACCTCCGCTACGGCAATTTTGATCCACAGGAACGACGAGCCCCAGATCAATCCCAGTAGTGCAAAGGCGCCCCACTCCTTAATATTCAATCCCGTAATCTCCTCTCTGCATTATATGACTCCGATGCGGCACAAATGTGAAAGCGGTGGCGTGGCCGCACTCTGGGACCGGAGCTGGACCCAGCCTCACTATTGGCGAATGCGGGAAATAATCAAGCGAGCCCAGCGTAGTGTCTAACTTCCTTGACAACCCAAACCAGATCGTCTATGCTCCTCCATCATGAAATTCTCCATTGCTCGTCGCAGCCGCCCTCGTCCAGTCAGCAGACCGTCGGTCTGGGATTCGGGGTTGTCTGAGTAGCGGCTACTAGACATAAACCATTTTCCGCCAGACCGGCACCAAAAGGTCTGGCGGTTGCTTTTTAAGGATAAGAGATGATTGATGTTGGGGTCTTCGGATCCACAGGATACACCGGTGCGGAATTGATTCGACTGCTAACGCGGCATGAGCAGGTTCGGCTGCGGTTCGCGACCTCAGCGTCTCAGGCCGGACAGCCTCTAGCCAGAGTATTCCCCGGCGCTCCGGCTGTCGAACTCATCTCACCAGCGGAGGCGCCTCTCGGTGATATCGATGTTGCCTTCCTCTGTTTACCGCATTCCCAATCGGCGGAGGTAGCTGTCGATGCACTGCAAGCAGGTAGCCGCGTGATTGACCTGAGCGCCGATTTCAGGCTCCGAGACCCAGACACCTACCAACAATGGTATGGCGTGCCGCATCCTGCACCCGAACTTCTCAGCGAAGCCGTGTACGGGCTCACGGAGATTGCGCGCAATGAACTTCCTGAGGCCCGTCTTGTTGCAAATCCAGGTTGTTATCCGACAACCGTTTTGCTTGGCCTCTATCCTTTAATGATCAACAAAGTTGTCAGTGGGACCGTGATCGTGGATGCCAAATCCGGCGTTTCTGGCGCGGGACGTAAACCAAAACTAGGGACACATTTTGTTGAAGTGGCCGATAACCTCAAGCCGTACAACATTGGTCGATCTCACCGCCATCTCCCGGAAATGGAGCAGATTTTGAGCAGATGGTCGGAGGACTCACCGAAGTTGATCTTCTCTCCCCACCTTCTGCCAGTCTCTCGCGGTCTATTATCCACAATTTATGTCCCGACTAACTCACGAAGGACCCTCGATGAATTGCATGAACTCTTCAGGGTTTCCTATGCCGACGAGCCATTCATCGAGATCATGCCAGTTGGAGAGCCCGCGACATTGAGCCATGTGAACAACAGCAATCGATGCGCCATAGGCCTGGCATACGCGGAGGGATTCGCCATCATCACGGTCGCTATTGACAACCTGCTCAAAGGAGCTTCTGGCCAGGCGGTGCAGAATATGAACATCATGTTTGGCGTGGACGAGACGACGGGTTTGCTTTAGTGTGCCTGAGGAGGGGATAAATGCGAGTCATCAAAATCGGTGGCAGTAATCTCGAACAACCCGGTTTCAGCGAAGAGATGGCACGAACAATTTCGGCCATTCCGGGCGAAGTTGTGCTCGTCCACGGTGGGGGCAAGGAGATCGACGAGCTTCAGATTCGTTTGGGGATTGAGCCTATGAAGGTCGATGGGATGCGCGTTACCGACGCCGAAACGCTGCGCGCGGCAATGATGATCCTGTGTGGCCTGGTAAACAAACAAATCGTGGCCGCTCTTGTGGATGAGGGCCTGGATGCGATTGGCCTCTGCGGCGTGGATGCGGGACTAATCCGGGTCCAGCGAGCCTCCGGCTTCGAAGTAGACCTGGGGTACGTCGGAGAGATTGTCTCTGTGCGAGATGGCCTCCTTAGAAAGTTACTTGATCAGGGGATCACACCTGTGATTTCGCCAATTTCACTGGGCTTAGACGGCCAGATCTACAACGTCAACTCCGATCAAGTGGCTAGCGCAGTGGCTTCCGCTCTCGGCGCCCAAAGCCTTGACTTTGTTACAGATGTACCCGGGATCCTTCGTACTGGAAGTGTTCAACCGAACATGAGCATTGGAGATGCCGAGCGTCTCATCGAAAGCAAGGAAATTCGCGAAGGGATGATTCCGAAGGTGCATGCCGGCGTCGACGCGTTATCCAAGGGAGTACCGAACGTACGGTTCGTAAACCTTCCTGGGCTTGTAAGCGGGAGCGGTACCACCCTAACCACGAAAGGAGCGGGAACCACTGGCTGATCAAACGATTGACTCTGCAGCCATCATCGATTTTGAGGCCCGCTACTTGGTTCCAACTTACTTGCGAGCGCCGATCGTATTTGTGCGCGGAGAGGGATCAACTCTTTACGATGCCACAGATAAGTCTTATCTTGATTTTTGCGCAGGCATAGCTGTAACGGCGCTAGGTCACGGGGACCCCACCTGGCGAGCGGCAGTGAGCGACCAGGCCTCCAAATTAACCCATATCAGCAACCTGTTCCATTCCGTCCCACACGTTGAGCTGGCGCGGCTTCTTGTTGAGCACTCGTTCGCTGACCGGGTTTTCTTTGCCAATTCCGGTGCCGAGGCGAACGAAGCGGCCATCAAATTTGCGCGCAAGTGGGCGCAGAATCGCCATGGCAATAACAAGACGGAGCTGCTTGCCTTCGAAGGTGGCTTCCATGGGCGCACTCTTGGAGCCTTATCACTAACTCATAAGAGGGCTTACCGAACACCTTTCGACCCGCTTGTCCCGGGTGTAACTTTCGCTCCCTTAAATGACCTTAAAGCAGCTGAGCTCGCCATATCTCAGCGAACCGCTGCTGTCTTCATCGAACCGGTACAGGGGGAAGCAGGTGTTCACTCCGTCACGCCCGAGTTTATGCATGGATTGCGCGATCTCTGTGACCAATCAAATGCGCTGCTAGTGTTTGATGAAATTCAATGCGGCCTCGGTCGAACGGGCCGACTTTGGGCGCATGAGGAGTTTGAAATTCATCCTGACATTATGACGCTGGCAAAACCCCTTGCCGGTGGGCTTCCTATTGGAGTGACTCTTGTCACGGAGGAAGTGTCCAGCGAAATCGACGTGGGAGACCATGGGAGCACATTTGGCGCCGGACCGCTAGTCTGTCGCGCGGCCCTGACAGTCTTTAATCAAATCCGGAAGGAAAAATTCCTGGTCGAAGTGGAGAAGAAGGGTGCGGCACTGAAAGAAGGGTTGAACGCACTGGCGTTGGATCAAATTGTTGAAGTTCGAGGCTCCGGTCTATTGCTCGGCGTGGAATTCAAAGAGCCCGTAAAGCCGATCATCGAGACAGCACTTGAAAAAGGGCTCATGGTGATCAATGCCGGTGTGAACACATTGCGCATTTGTCCGGCGCTCACGATCTCAATGGATGAGATCGAGCAGGGAATTGAGATCCTCGCTGAATCGATTGCGGATGTGTATGCGGATGAGCGGCGATAACCGGTTGCGGAAGTGTATGCGCCAATTGGCCGATATCTTCCGCCCGATCATGTGGACCGACTTTTCCCTTCGGGACCCTAAAGCACGCACGGAGCAATGAATGGAGGCCGAATCTGGTCGCTCAACGTTGTGAGCGATAGTTCGAATGGGAGGAAGATATGACCAATTCAAATATTAACAAAATCGTCCTGGCCTACTCGGGCGGACTTGACACTTCGATCATCGTTCCCTGGCTGCGCGAAAATTACGACGCGGAGGTCGTGTGTTTCACCGCGGACATCGGTCAGGGAGAGGAGCTATCCGGGCTCGAGGAGAAGGCCTTGGCGAGCGGGGCCAGCAAGTTGGTGATTAAAGATCTGCGCGATGAATTCGCCCGCGATTTTCTGTTTCCTATGCTCCAATCTGGAGCGATTTATGAGAAACAGTACTTGCTGGGTACGGCCATTGCCCGGCCATTGACCGCCAAGTGGCAGGTCGCGGTGGCCGAAGAGGAGGGCGCCGACGGTCTAGCACACGGGTGCACTGGCAAAGGAAATGACCAAGTACGTTTCGAGCTGACTTACAGGGCGCTAAATCCGACTTTGCAGGTCGTCGCCCCCTGGCGACAATGGGATATTCGATCTCGTGAGGACGCTTTGCATTATGCCGATCAGCACAACGTGCCCGTCTCAGCTAGTACGCGCTCTATATACAGCCGCGATCGCAATCTATGGCACCTATCCCACGAAGGAGGATCCCTTGAAGATCCCGCACTTGAGCCGGAGGAGTCGATGTACCAATGGATCGTCTCACCGCAGGAGGCCCCCGATAAGGCCGAAGAGATTGACATTCGGTTTGAATCCGGAGCGCCAGTCGCTGTGAACGGTGAGCGCTTGGAACCTGCGGCTTTGATTATGCGGCTCAATGAGCTCGGGGCTCGTCATGGAGTGGGAAGGGCCGACATGGTGGAAAATCGACTCGTGGGTATGAAATCACACGGTGTGTACGAAACCCCGGGTGGAACAATTCTGTCCGCCGCGCATCGAGAATTGGAGTCGATCTGCCTGGACCGCGACACGCTGCATTTCAAGGAGCAGGTAGCCTTGCGCTACGCGGAATTAATTTATTTCGGCAAGTGGTTCACCTCCCTGCGCGAATCGCTTGGATCGTTTATCCGTGACACACAAAAGGATGTCAACGGCTGGGTGCGATTAAGGCTGTACAAGGGCAACGTCATCGCTATCGGACGCGATGGGCCGTCCAGCCTTTATAGCGAAGACTTGGCCACATTTGGATCTGATGAAATCTACGAACAGGCCGACGCCAAAGGCTTCATCGATCTTTTCGGATTACAGATCAAGACCCGCGCCATGCGTGATCGTAAGGACCAGATCTCCTCAACGGGCCGGCAAGGCGAGGTCCAGCGCGATTGAAGCGGAAACCAGGAAAAATGGTAAAGACTCGACAAACTGGTGCGACCGCCCCCCTTGGATTTACGGCCGGTGCAACTGCCTGC
This sequence comes from uncultured Anaerolineaceae bacterium, assembly GCA_964482355.1. GTDB lineage: Bacteria > Chloroflexota > Anaerolineae > Anaerolineales > E44-bin32 > JADFRG01. The sequence continues at coordinate 5,712 of CAYZXF010000198.1, forward strand.
GGACTTCGACAGTCGGGAGCACTTGACCTGGCAATCCTTGTTTCAAAGCTCGACTGCACGGCCGCGGGGTTGTTTACAAGAAACGAGGTCGCCGCCGCGCCGGTTATCCTTGACCGGGAGATTTTGGCCACCAGTTCGGATCGGATACGGGCGGTTCTGGCCAATTCAGGCGTTGCCAACGCCTGCACCGGGCCTGTCGGCATGGAGGCTGCACGCGCTACACAGCTTGCCGCAGGCGTTAGCCTGGGATGCGGGGCGGAGCAAGTGCTGGTCCTTTCCACTGGGCTGATAGGAGCTCATTTGGACGTGGACAAAGTGGGGCGGGGTATTCGCCAGATATCTAAGCATTTGTCGGAGACTGGCGGATCAGAGGCGGCTCGGGCGATCATGACAACCGATACGCATCCCAAAGAAACCGCGCTTCGCGTGCCAATTGGGGGCGGTGAAGTCACCATCGGCGGGATGGCCAAGGGTTCTGGAATGATCCATCCAAACATGGCGACCATGCTGGCCGTTCTGACGACCGACGCATCAATCGCCCCGAGCGACCTGGAAGATACTCTGAAGGCCGCAGTGGAAAAGACCTTCAATCGCATCACTGTGGACGGGGACACGAGCACCAATGACAGCGTCATAATGCTGGCAAATGGCGCAAGCGGCGTCGCGATCAAGGACAACCAATCGCTCGCGACGTTTGCTGAGGCTTTGCAGCAGGTATGTCAGCATCTGGCTATGGAAATCGTGCGGGACGGTGAAGGCGCCTCTCGTTTTGTCACGCTGACCGTTTCAGGTGCGGTCGACGAAGCCGCCGCGCTGCGGGTGGCAAAGACAATCGCAACCTCGCCTCTCGTCAAAACCGCTTTTGCTGGAGGCGACGCTAATTGGGGCCGCATTCTTGCCGCGGCAGGTCGTGCCGGGGTGCAGATAGAACAAACTAAATTGGCGCTGTGGCTAGAAGATGAGGCCGACGGTGAGCTACAGCTGGTTGAGAAAGGCACCTTTGCTGAGTATGACGTCTCCAGAATCACTGCCATTCTGAAGGCCCCTGAATTCGCGCTGCGCCTTGATCTAGGTCTTGGAGATGCCGAAGCGACCGTCTGGACCTGCGATCTCACCCACGACTATGTAACCATCAACGCCGACTATCGCACCTAAAATCGGGATTAGGCGCGCGACGGAGCATTCGGTGAAACTTTGGGGAAGCAGAATATCCAAGCCAACAGACCCGCTGGTTGAGGAGCTCAACGCAAGCCTACCTTTTGATTCCCGCCTCTACCGCGAAGACATCGATGCCAGCCTCGCTTGGGCAGCTGCCCTGGCTCGTGCCGAGCTTTTGAGCGCGGAAGAACTCGAAAGCATCGAACGCGGCTTGGATGATGTTCGTCTTGAATTTGATGAGGATGCGTTCGAGGCAACGTCAAGCGACGAAGATATCCACACCGCGGTCGAGAGACTCCTCACGGAAAGGATCGGACCGCTGGCAGGCAAGCTCCACACTGGCCGCAGCCGCAATGACCAGGTGGCCACAGACTTCCGACTGTGGGTAATGCGAGCTTGTGATCGGCTTGAAAGCGCGCTCCTGGATCTCGCTCAGGCAATGATCGACAGCGCGCAAGACGGTTTGGAGCTCCCGATGCCTGGATACACCCACACCCGGCCGGCACAGCCGATTACATGGGGATATTGGGTGCTCGCAGCTTTCTGGTCGGTCAGTCGCGCTCACGAGCGCTTCACGCATGCTCGATCCATTGCCGCAGCATTACCGTTAGGTGCCGGCGCGCTAGCGGGCACCGGGTTTCCTATTGATCGTCAGCAAATAGCCGAGGACTTGGGATTTCATTCCGTTATCCCAAATAGCGTCGATGCCGTTGCCGATCGAGATTTCGCTCTCGAATTCCTTTTCGCCAGCGCCGCGCTCGGGGTGGGAATGAGCCGATTTGCCGAGGCGCTGATTCTATTTAGCAGCACCGAGTTTGGCTTTTTCGAACTCGACGATGCCTACACTACCGGATCCAGTTTGATGCCCCACAAGAAAAATCCTGATCCGCTGGAGCTTATCCGCGGAAAGGCCGGTCCAATCATTGGGCACTTAGTGGCTCTGCTTGCTACCCTCAAGGGATTGTCATCCGCATACGACAAAGACTTGCAAGAGGATAAGCGGCCTGTCTTTGAGGCGCATGACAACCTGCTCCTACCCTTACAGGTGCTGACGGGGCTTATAGGCGGTTTGCACTTGAACGCTGAGCGAATGGCGCAGGCGATCACGCCCGATATGATGGCGGTTGATCTTGCGGACTATTTGGTCCGAAAAGGGATTCCTTTCCGTGAAGCCCACGACGTTGTCGGCAAAGCGGTCAACCTAGCGGAAGAACAGGAGGTCTCGCTTGCCGAACTGCCACCGGAATTTTTTGAGGGCCTTCACGAGAAATTCGAGCACGACGTGAATCAGGTTTTCGATGTTCGGAGGTCACTCGAGCGACGGAGCTCCGAAGGTGGCACCGCACTAGAGGCCGTGCAATCTCAGCTGGATGCCGCCAAGAGATGGCTAAAAACTGCTCAGCCCAGCGCATAACAGGTTCCAATTAGACGCTCTGTAGAGCCTGAGCCAGGTCGGCGATCAAGTCATCGGCGCTCTCGATTCCAATCGACAGTCGCACGAGATTGTCCTTAATTCCGATCTCTTCTCTCTCTTCACTCGACAAGTCGTAGTAGGACATCAACGCTGGCTGCTCAATGAGAGTTTCCACTCCGCCCAGGCTGGAGGCGATCAGCGGCAGCTGGACGGCATCGATGAAGCGGCTGGTCGCATCGAGATCGCCGGCGATTTCGATGCTAACGACACCTCCATAGCCTTTCATCTGCCGGCGGGCTACTTCGTTGTCAGGATGGGATCGCAGTCCGGGGTACCAGACCCGCTCCACTTTCGACTCCGCCTCCAGGAATTCCGCGACCTTCTGGGCGCTTTCGTTCTGTTTCGTTACGCGCAACGAAAGGGTCTTAAGCCCCCTTTGAATGAGGTAGGCAGTTTGCGGATCACACACCGCGCCCAAAACCCACAAATTCTGCCGAACCATCGCCATCAGAGATTCTGATCCGGCTACCACTCCCGCCATGAGGTCATTGTGCCCGCCAAGGTACTTGGTGGCCGAATCCACGACCAGATCAATTCCAAATTCGAGCGGACGCTGGTTGATCGGGGTAGCAAACGTGCTGTCGATCAGGGTCTTTACCTTGTGCCTCTTTGCGATGGCCACCAGGCGCTTCATATCCATCACGCGCAAATAAGGGTTGGTGGGAGATTCGGACACGATTACTTTGGTGCTGGATTGAATCGCACCTTCGAGCTGTTCCATATCGCCGGAGGAAACCACCGTACACTCGATATGCCAACGCTTGAGCATGGTCAGGCAGAACTGCCTTGTGCGGCGGTATGAGTCATCTGTAATCACAATGTGGTCGCCGGCATAAAGCAACGAAAGTAACGTGGTGGTTACAGCAGCCATACCGGATGAGAACAGAACCGCCGCCTCGCCTGCCTCAAGGGCTGACAATTTCGCCTCAACTGCCGAGACAGTTGGATTTCCATAGCGACCGTACTCCACGCGGCCTTCTGCCATCCCCCACATACGAGCATCCATGAATTGACGGAGATCGGCCGTGTTCTCGAATGTGTAGGTCGCCGTTTCGAGGATGGGCAGAGTCAATGCATGGTGGGGGTACGGCCGGACCTCGCCGGCATGGATTACCTCTGTCGCGAGCTGCGGGCCCTTATTAGATCTCGTCATTGCCTATCTCCTTCGAACACCAAAACACTCTTCATCAAAAAGCCAGGAATAGAAAAGACCTCTGCCGGTATTTCGGAGAGGTCTACGTGATGCCACTATCTCTCATCTCCCAGCTACCGCTGCCGGAATTGGCACCATGTCGGAAATTACTCCGACCGGTTGCCGAGGCTTCTCAGGGCCGGTCCCTCCACCTCTCTGGATAAGATTGCTTGCTTATTCTATTGGTTAGGTAGACGGTAACACAGATCGCCGGAAACCGTCAAGACGGGACCTGCTGTGAGGCCACTACTTCCGCAGCACGAGGTTTATAAAGTCTTCCCCGGTGAGAAAACCAAGCCCGCCCGATTCGGCGCTGACTTCATCAAAATGATTGACTGAATCTGGTTCCACTCTGGGATCTCGTATGGCAACCGGCACCGGATCCCGAGTGTGGGTCCCAAGCGCAACGGGTGTCGGATGATCCGGCAGCAATGCCACCACTGGCTGACCCTGGAACCCTTGCAGTCCGTCGAGAACGCGTTGAATCAGGCGTTTGTCAAACTCTTCGATACAGCGAATTTTCAAGTCGAGATCCTGCTGGTGTCCAGCCTCGTCTGGGGCTTCGACATGAACGTATACCAGGTCATAATCCTCAAGAGCCTTTAGGCACGCGTCGGCCTTGCCTTCATAGTTAGTATCGAAGAGTCCGGTGGCGCCTTTCACTGGGATTACTTCGAAGCCGGCATAAATGCCCAGCCCCTTGATCACATCCACAGCCGTGATTACAGCGCCGTGGATGCCGAACCGTTCCTGAAAAGTGGTCATCTTTGGCCTCAGACCGGGTGACCAGGGCCAGAGCGAGTTGCCGGGCTGAAGACCCGCGGCCATGCGTTTCCGATTGATTGGATGATTCTCGAGAAAGGTCTGAGATTCGGTGATCATGCGATTGAGTAAATCGGAAGTCGATTTGGCCCGAGTAGAGAGGGGCTTAACAAGAAGTTCGCTCAATGGCTCCCCAACGTGATTGTGAGGCGGAGCGCATTTCAAATTGGGGTCCCCGTTGGGTATAACCAGGACGTGTCGATAACTTAGCCCCGGAACGAGCTTGATATTTAGATGGCGAAAGTGGTTCTGAAGGTCATCGATCAGCTGATGCGCCTCCTCGGTTGAGATGTGGCCGGCGGAGTGGCTGCGAATCCTACCCTCCTCCACGTTGATCAAGTTAATCCGCATGGCCAGGTCTGTCTCAGCTAAGGTGATGCCGAGGCTGGCCGCTTCAAGCACGCCTCTTCCATGGTAGCTAATGTGGGGGTCGTAGCCTAGGATCGAGAGATTGGCAACGGCCGAACCTGCAGGCATATTGGTTTCAATGGTTTGAAAGAGCCCATTCCGCCCTTCGCTGGCGATCTGATCCATGGCCGGCGTGCTAGCCGCCATAAGCGGAGTTAATCCGTTCAGATCAGGAAGCGGGGAGTCCGCCATTCCGTCTCCTATTAAAATAATCGTTTTCATAGTTTGGCTCATGCGGAATTCCGCCCTCGATCATGGATCGATTAGATCGCAAAGTCAACGCGCGATGAAAGAAACATCGCCATCTGGCTATTCCCTCTCATTGAAGGATCGGGCTCAAAAGCAAATATACAAACTATGAGTTCGGAGATTCACGGGAATCCTGCTTGACAACTGTGGGTTCCGTGATATTGTCTACGCTAAGGTTTAAGCTCTTAGGAGCTAGACTAGGATGAACACCTACATATTGATTATTTCGCTGATCGTTATTAGTGAACTCCTCGTCCTTATTAGGGGCAATGAGCGAGTTCCGGTTGTGGCGGTGTAGTAGAGTAATCACAGAAGCAAGAAAAACACCAGCGCCTCCCAACCGGGAGGTGTTTTTTTATACCAATTGGCAGTTGCAAAAAGGAGTGAGCAGATGACCAAACGCCAAACTCATCCGAAGAACGGATCGGAAACCCCGGCCCCGGAACCCGATGGAAAGCAGGTTCCGGACCAGGATCACAAATCAGATGTGGAAGAACAGGCTTCAAAAGAATCCACAGATGCGTCGATTCGCGAGGATCGTGGAGCGAACGATGCTCTGATGGAGAGCTACAACGGCTAGCATGCCTGGCCTCTTGGATTTGGAGCTCACACACTAGTGGCGAGAGACCTGCGGCAGCAAAGCCGTGCTATCACTGAGGGACCCAGTCGCGCTCCAGCGCGAGCCATGCTCAAGGCGGTCGGCTTTACTGACGACGACTTGCGTCGACCGATCATAGGGGTGGCCAACACGTGGATTGAGATTGGGCCTTGCAATTTCCATTTGCGTGGAGTGGCGGCTAAGGTCAAGGAAGGAATTCGGGCCGCAGGGGGAACTCCCATGGAATTCAACACCGTCTCGATATCAGACGGGATCACCATGGGCGCCGAAGGCATGAAAACCTCACTTGTCAGCCGAGAGGTAATTGCCGACTCGATCGAACTTGTCGCCCTCGGCAACATGTTTGATGCCCTAGTAGCCATCTCTGGTTGCGACAAGACGATCCCGGGCACCATCATGGCACTTACTCGTCTCAACCTGCCCAGTCTTATGTTGTATGGGGGCTCCATCGAGCCCGGTCGATACCAGGGTCGAGACGTCACGATACAGGATGTATTCGAAGCGGTAGGTGCTCATGCCGCCGGTGACATGTCAGATGCCGAGCTTAAGGCGCTGGAAGACGTTGCCTGCCCGGGCCCGGGAGCATGTGGGGGCCAATTTACTGCTAACACAATGGCCGCCGTCGGTGAGTTCCTTGGTATCTCTGCGATGGGGAGCGCGAGCGTGCCTGCTACGCGCGAGGAAAAGGACCAGGTTGCCATCACGGCTGGAGAAATGGTCATGGATTTGTTGGAGCATGATCTCCGCCCAAGCGACATCATTACTCGGGAAGCGTTGGAAAACGCGATCGCTTCGGTAGCTGCGACGGGCGGATCCACTAACGCAGTATTGCACCTCTTTGCCATTGCCAATGAGGCCGGGGTGGAGCTTGAGATGGAAGACTTTGACCGCATCAGTGCGAATACGCCGCTGCTGGCGGACCTGAAGCCTAGCGGCAAGTATGTCGCTACGGATGTCTACGAAGCCGGCGGCTGGCAGCTGGTTGCAAATCGGTTGGTCGAGGCCGGAATTCTTCATGCCGATGCGATCACTGTGACGGGGAAGACGATCGGAGAAGAGGCCGGTGCAGCTCGGGAGACAGCAGGGCAGAAAGTTGTACGGCCAATCGCTGACCCTATCAGCCCCAACGGGGGACTCGTGATCTTGCGAGGGAACCTGGCTCCGGAGGGCTGCGTTGTCAAAATTGCCGGCCACAGCTTGACCTACCAAAGGGGCCCAGCCCGGGTCTTCGATTCGGAAGAATCGGCCTTTGAGGCGGTTCAGTCCGGAAACGTGAAGAAGGGTGATGTCATAGTCATTCGATATGAGGGTCCGGTGGGCGGCCCGGGCATGCGCGAGATGTTAGGCGTCACGGCAGCCATCGTCGGGGCGGGACTGGGAGACTCGGTTGCCCTGCTGACAGATGGCCGATTCTCGGGTGCGACTCGTGGCCTAATGGCAGGGCACGTCGCTCCGGAAGCGGCTCGGGGCGGCCCGATCGCCGCCCTACAGGACGGAGACGAGATTGTTATCAATGTGGAGGACCGACGAATTGACGTTGAACTGTCGCAGAAGGATATTGAGGCGCGCCTCGTGAATTGGAAGCCGCCCGAACCTCGATATAAGAGGGGCGTGATGGCTAAGTACGCCAAGCTGGTCTCGTCGGCCTCCCGAGGGGCGGTCTGCGCCTGACAATCAGCGCAAGAAGGAATTATCGATTATCTGAAGCTGGCCAGAGGAGAAGATCATGGAGCGAAAAGGAGCGCAAATTGTCTGGGAGGTGTTGACGCAAGAAGGCGTCGAAGTCGTCTTCGGTTACCCGGGAGGCGCGATCCTGCCAACCTACGACGCAATGCTTGATTACCCTGTGCGGCATGTTTTGGTGCGACACGAGCAGGGTGCGGCACATATGGCGGATGGATATGCCCGCGCCTCCGGTCGAGTTGGAGTCGCCATGGCTACCTCCGGGCCTGGCGCAACAAACCTGGTTACTGGAATCGCAACCGCGATGATGGATTCATCTCCGATCGTCTGCATCACCGGTCAAGTCCCCTCTGCCGCGATCGGCAGCGATGCCTTTCAAGAGACCGACGTGACCGGGGTCACTCTCCCTATAACGAAGCACAACTACCTCGTCACGGACGTGGAGGACATCGGGCCCGCGATGCGAGAGGCATTCTACGTGGCCCGATCGGGGCGCCCAGGCCCGGTTCTCGTGGACATCAGCAAAGACGCACAGATCGCGACAATGGACTACGTTCCCCAAGATGCTCCCGCGCGGTTGCCGGGTTATCGACCCGATTTAAGAGCGCTTCCTGAAGAATACGAGCGCGCGCTTGAATTGATCGAAGGATCGGAGCGGCCGCTAATCTTGGCCGGACATGGTGTCATGATGTCGGGAGCGATGAAGGTCTTGCTCGAGTTCGTCGAGATCACTCAGATCCCGGTCACGACGACTCTGCTTGGGATCGGAGGCATGCCGGCGAGCCATCCGCTTAACCTGGGCATGATGGGGATGCACGGCGAAGCCTGGGTCAACAATGCCATTCAAGAGTCGGACCTCTTATTGGCCTTCGGCATGCGGTTCGATGATCGAGTGACCGGAAATCTGAAGACCTACGCGGTCAATGCAAAGAAGATTCACATTGAGATCGATCCCACTGAAATTGACAAGAACGTTCGGGTGGACGTTGGGATCGTTGGCGATCTGCGCGAGACGCTGGAGATTTTGCTGCCACGCCTGACGCATCAGAAACATGAAGATTGGCTTGAACACATCGACGAGCTCAAGGGGGACTCGGCCGTGCGTGACATCCAAAGCCTGCCAGACAATGGAGTGCTTTATGCGGCTCATGTTATCAACGATATCTGGAGGTTTACGGGCGGCAAGCCGATCATCGTCACCGACGTTGGGCAGCACCAGATGTGGGAAGCGCAATATTACAAGCACGAGGAGCCCTTCACCCTGATCACCTCCGGAGGGCTGGGAACGATGGGCTTCGGCTTGCCGGCGGCGATGGGGGTCCGTTTTGCCAGGCCCGACGAGGAAGTCTGGGCTATCGTAGGCGATGGAGGCTTCCAAATGACACAGGCGGAATTGTCCACGTGTTCCCAGGAGGGAATCAAAGTCAACGTTGCGATTATCAACAACGGCTTTCTCGGTATGGTCCGCCAATGGCAGGAATTCTTCTACGATCGTCGCTATGCGGCCACTCCCATGCACAATCCAGACTTTCTAAAAATTGCTGAGGCCCACGGCCTGGCTGGGCTCCGCGTAGAAGAACGAGGCCAGATGGAGGACGCGGTCGCCTGGGCACAGCAAGAACCAGGGACGGTTGTCATCGATTTTCGTGTCGAGCAGGAAGATAGCGTCTACCCGATGGTGCCGGCCGGAGCGGATCTGCACGCGATGATCCGGCGTCCAAATCCCATCGCAGAAACTGCGGAAGACGAAATGGTGGGAGGTGCTTAATGAGCGACAACGGCAAGGACCCTGTGCGTGACGGTACCCATATATTTGTCGTCTACGTCGAGGACAAACCTGGAGTTCTAAATCGCGTAGCTTCACTCTTCCGTCGCCGAGCGTTCAATATCGATTCACTAACGGTCGGTCCCACGCACCAGCCAGGCATCTCTCGCATGACCATTGCGATGCAGGCCGACGAGATCGTGGCGCGCCGTGTGGAGGCCAACCTCTACAAATTGGTAAACGTGCTGCGTGTCGAAAACGTCACTCATATCCCATCGGTCACGCGCGATCTGGCATTGATCAAAGTAAAGGCCGATTCTTCAGATCGAGCCCAGGTGCTCCAAATGTGCGAAGTGTTCAGGGCTCGTGCAGTCGACGTGGCCCCAGAGGCACTCATCGTAGAGATCACAGGCACCGAGGAGAAGATCGAAAGCCTCTGCGAGGTGCTGCGCCCGTTCGGCATCCTCGAAATGGTTCGTACCGGACTAGTGGCGATGGCGAGAGGTGCCGATGTTCCGAGCGCAAATCCCGAATTTGTGTCCGCCGAAGTGCCAGACAAGCCCGCCAGTTGAGCAATATCTAAGGAGTATTTTTATCTATGGCAACTATCTACTACGATCAAGACGCGGATCTGGGCCTAATCCAGGCAAAAAAGGTCGCCGTTATTGGTTACGGCTCGCAGGGGCACGCACATGCGTTGAATCTACGCGACAGCGAAGTCGAGGTTCGGGTCGGATTGCGCCCGAATAGCAAGAGCCGCGCTGCAGCTGAGGCGGAAGGATTGACAGTGGACACTTCGTCCGCGGTTGCCAAGTGGGCCGACGTGATCATGATGTTGGCTCCCGACACTTCGCAGCCCGAGATATTCAAGCAGAATATCGCGCCCAACCTTGACCCCACGAAAACCTTGATGTTCAGCCATGGCTTCAACATTCGTTTTGGCACGATCGAGCCACCAGAAGAGGTGGACGTGAGTATGGTGGCGCCCAAGGCGCCCGGCCACCGAGTGCGTGAGACTTTTCAGGCTGGAGAGGGCACGCCGGCGCTGCTGGCAGTTCATCAAGACCCAAGCGGAAATGCCAAAGCGCTTGCGCTCGCCTACGCTAAAGGTGTTGGAGCCACGCGGGCAGGGGTTATCGAGACCACCTTTGCCGAAGAGACGGAGACCGATCTATTCGGCGAGCAAGCCGTGCTCTGTGGTGGAGTGAGTGCGCTAGTCAAGGCCGGATTTGAAGTGCTGGTCAAGGCCGGGTACCAGCCTGAGATAGCGTATTTTGAGTGCCTGCACGAGCTTAAATTGATCGTGGACCTGATGTATCGTGGCGGTCTGAACTATATGCGTTACTCGGTTAGCGAGACTGCCGAGCACGGAGACTACACGGGCGGACCGCGCATCGTCACTGAAGATACTTTAGGCGAGATGAAGCAAATGCTCCGCGAGATCCAAGACGGCACGTACGCAAACGCGTGGATCGCCGAAAACGAGCGAGGTCGGCCCTGGTTTGAGGAACAACGAAAGAAGGAGCAGCAACATCCGATCGAAGAAGTCGGGGCCGAATTACGTCAAATGATGCCGTTTCTCGATCCGGTGACGGTGAAACCAGGAGACTGATGAGAGGGGAGGGTAGCCGCGGAATGGACCAAGTTCAAATTTTTGATACCACGCTGCGCGATGGCGAGCAATCGCCCGGGGCAACGATGACCTCCAGCGAGAAGCTGGAGGTAGCTCGCGCGCTGTATCGGCTGGGTGTAGATGTTATTGAAGCTGGATTTCCCGCTGCCTCGCCCGGCGATCTCAATGCCGTGCGCCGCATCGCGGAAGAGGTGGGCCAACAGGATCAACCTCCCATCATTTGCGGCCTGGCTCGAGCTCATAAGGCAGACATCGACGCAGCCTGGAGGGCGGTCGAGCCTGCGGCTCAGCCTCGAATTCATACGTTTCTCGCGACCTCAGAGATTCACATGAAACACAAACTTCGCATGGATCCTGAAGAGGTGATCGAGCGGGTAATCGAGATGGTCCGGTACGCCCGTTCACTTTGTGAGGATGTCGAATTTAGCCCGGAGGACGCCGGTCGAAGCGATCCCGATTTTTTGCATGTGGTCTTAGAGCAGGCCATAAAGGCGGGGGCGACAACACTAAATATCCCGGACACGGTGGGCTACACGACACCGAAGGAGTTTGGGGACCTGATCGCGGGGATTTTCGAATATGTACCGGGCGTCGCGGACGTGATCCTCTCCGTGCATTGCCACGACGATCTGGGATTAGCGACGGCCAATACTCTGGCCGGCATCCAGGCCGGTGCCAGGCAGGCGGAAGTCACGATCAATGGAATCGGAGAGCGAGCCGGGAACACTTCCCTTGAGGAAGTGGTGATGGCGCTACACACACGAAAGCATGTCTACTCCCTTTCAACCCAAATTGATACGACTCAAATAAGTCGAATTAGCAAACTGGTGAGCAATTACACAGGCATCCTGGTCCCCCCCAACAAAGCCATTGTGGGGGCGAATGCCTTTGCCCATGAGGCCGGCATACACCAGGATGGAATGCTGAAGAACGAACTCACCTACGAAATCATGCGGCCTGAGACTGTCGGCCTTGCTCAGAGCACGCTGGTACTCGGCAAACATTCCGGGCGGCATGCCTTCAAGGTACGGCTTGGCGAGCTGGGGTACGAGCTTGAAGACGATGAACTTATGCGCGCGTTTCAGCGCTTCAAGTCATTGGCGGACAAAAAGAAGGTCATCACAGACGCCGACCTGCAAGCACTGCTGGCAGATGAACTCTACCAACCTCCCGAAGTCTTCGCCCTAGATGGGCTGCAAGTATCCTGTGGAACCATGGGCATGCCGACGGCCACCGTGCGGCTCTCTGGGCCTGAGGACACACAATTCGTCGAGGCCGCTGTAGGCACAGGACCCGTGGACGCGGCTTATAAGGCGATTGACGCAGTCGTCGAAGCGCCAAACACTCTGCTTGAATTTTCCGTGCATGCGGTTACCGAGGGTATTGATGCACAAGGAGAGGTTACCGTTCGCATCCAAGGGGAGGACGCGCCGGTCGCACCGAACGCTCAACGAGAAACCTCCCGCCTCCGAACCTATGGCGGGTACGGAGCCGATACAGACATTATCGTAGCCAGCGCCAAGGCCTACCTGTCTGCGCTGAACAAACTGATTGCGGAGACGGGGGATCGAGGCGAAGTAGCGACTGCAGCGCGGGTCGGAACGACCGCAAATGTCGAACCATCGGTTTCTGCCGGGGCTTCCAAATAGCTACGCACCATCCATTCTTGGGCGCGCGAATCGCCCCTTTCATCCGAGGAAATCCTGACGATTCATGAGCCATTCAAATAACTTACCCCGCACCATGCTCTCCAAGATTTGGGACAGCCATGTGGTGATAGAGGAGCCGGATAGCCCGGCAGTGCTCTATATCGACCTGCATTTGATTCATGAGGTCACTTCCCCTCAAGCGTTCTCCGGACTAAGGGCGGCCGGCAGGCAAGTGCGCAGGCCGGACAAGACCTTCGCAACCATGGACCACTCAACGCCGACGTTGGCGCTTGACCTCAATTTGGTGGATCAGATGGCTGCCGCACAAGTCAGGCAGCTTGGGAAGAATTGTGCGGAATTTGGCGTCACGCTATTTGACCTGGATTCCGATCGCCGAGGCATCGTTCACATAATCGGTGCGGAGCTGGGACTGACTCAACCGGGCATGATGATCGTCTGCGGAGATAGTCACACCTCGACCCATGGTGCATTCGGCGCGTTGGCCTTCGGGATCGGTACGAGCGAAGTCGAGCACGTGTTGGCTTCCCAGTGCTTGTTGCAAGCCAAACCGAAATCATTCGAAGTGCGAGTGGAGGGAAAGATGGGTCCGGGAGTGACCGCCAAGGACATCATCTTAGGGGTGATGGCCAAGGTCGGCGTGGACGGAGGCAACGGTCATGTGATCGAGTACACCGGTCCCGCAATTCGGGCCCTCGACATGGAACAGCGGATGACGGTTTGTAATATGTCGATTGAGGCGGGCGCGCGTGCGGGGATGGTTGCACCCGACGACACCACTTTCGAGTACCTGGCTGGCCGCGAATACGCACCCCGTGAGCATGCTTGGGATGCGGCGCTAGAAAACTGGCGC
>CAYZXF010000199.1:0-2555 GCA_964482355.1 uncultured Anaerolineaceae bacterium
TTCTCACCTGCGCGCTTCTCATTTTGGGAGCCTGCGCTACCGATCCGAGCGGTGAGCGCGAGCTGACCTACGGCCTCACGCTCTCTCCAACCGGGATCGACCCTCATATCAACGCCTCAGTGGAGCTCGGAATCCCTCTCAGCTCGGTCTACGACACGCTCATCTTCCAAAACGCAGATACCGGCGAGTTTGTGCCGGGGTTGGCAACGGAGTGGTCCATTTCACCCGATGGGCTGACCTATACATTCGCGCTGCGCGAGGACGTACTGTTCCACGACGGCACTCGGTTTGATGCGGAGGCCGTAAAAGCCAATATCAGCTATGTGCTGGATCCAGACCACCGGTCCCAGAAGGCAGCCTCGATGCTCGGGCCACTTTCGGCGGTCGAAGTTCTCGGCCCGTACGAGGTAGCCTTCCGCCTGGATCGTCCCTACGCGCCTCTCCTCGATTCTCTCTCTCAGGTTTATCTGGGCATGGCATCACCGAGCGCGCTTGAGACCTGGGGGCCGGTCGACTACCAATTCAACCAGGTGGGCACCGGTCCATTCCGTTTCATTGAATACCAACCCAACGATCGGCTGGTCCTGGAGCGCAACCCGGATTATGCGTGGGCACCGGAGATCTACCGGCGGGATACGCCAGGCGTTGATCGAATCACCTTCCGCTTCTTTGAAGACCCCGCCACGCGTGCCTTAGCGTTGGAGGGCGGGCAGGTAGACATTATCGGCGAGCTGCCTCACCATCAGGCCAATCGGTTGGCCGAAACCGCTGAGTTCACGGTCGATCCGGTGCATATCCCAGGGCAGCCGCTTCAGTTCATCTTCAACACCGAGCGTCCTCCCACCAGCGATGTCAGTATTCGCCGGGCGCTGGTGCTGGGAGTCGATCGAGCCAGGATAGCTGACACCGTGTTTGGCGAGTATTCGCCAGCTGCGGACGGCCCATTGTCAGCAAGCACGTTCGGATTTGCGCCCGACGCCGCGTTCCCCGATTATGATCCAGAGTTGGCGGCCGAATTATTGGAGGCTGCGGGTTGGGTGTTTCCCGAAGGCGGCACTACCCGCCGAAGGGAAAATGACAAACTGATGCTGGATCTGGTTGTACCGCCCTGGGGCTCGAACCCAGAAGTCGGTCAGCTTGTGGCGGCAGCGTGGGAAAATCTTGGCGCCGATGTAACGTTGGCGGTGGCGCCTGGGTTTGGGCCGCTCAATGAAGCGCGTGCAGAAGGCGAATACAATGCCATCGGTATGAATTCATTCGGCACCGATCCGGATTTGCTGCGGCCTTTTTATGACTCAGGCGGTTTCTTCAACTGGAGCGGCTATCGAGATCCAGAGCTTGATGCACTCTTAGAGGCAGCCGCAGAATCATTCGAGTCTCCCGAGCAGCGCGAGCAACTCTACCAGGAGTTTGCTGAACGGGTTCGGGATCTATGGCTGATCCTCCCGGTGCGAGACTATGTGAATCTGGTTGGATCCAGCCGAAGAGTGGAAGGACTTCGCTTTTCTCCTCAAGGATGGTTTCCCTACCTGAACGACCTGGAATTACAGCCTTAGTCACGCTTGGACGCCGTCTGACTGGAGGGTTGCTGACCGCGGTCGCGGCCGTCACGCTGACTTTCTTCGCGCTGCGGCTCGCAGCGGGAGATCCGGTTGCCAGCCTGCTCTCCCAGGGTCTCACGACTCCGGAACAAGCCGAGGCCCTGCGCCGCAATCTTGGATATCATCTCCCGCTTCTCCAACAGTATCTCCTCTTCCTCAGCAATCTGGCCCGCGGCGATCTTGGCGTTTCGCTTTATTCCGGGCAATCCGTGTCTACCATCATCGGTTCGCAGCTGGCCAGCACTCTCCAGCTCGCGGCGCTTAGTCTGGCGATCGCGCTGCCGCTCGGGATTATTCTCGGATCCGCAAGCAGCTGGAAAACGCGGCCTGCTGCCCAACGCGCCGCGTCTACCCTTTCGGGGTTGGCCACTTCGCTTCCGGTGGCCACTACCGGTGTTATTAGCCTGCTGATTGTGGGTCTCCTGGCCGGAGGACAGGCGCGTGGAGTTGAGCTCTGGCTCCCGGCCCTGGTGTTGGGGTTTGCGGCTTCTGGCCCATTTGCCCGCGCGGTGCACTCTGGGCTCGAGTCCAGCCTTAGCTCACCCTACATTCTTGCTGCTAAGGCGCGCGGCCTGCGACGAGGCCGGAGGATTTACTGGCACGCCTTACGGCCCGCGCTGCCAGCCGCGATCGCATTGATCGCGCTCGAAGCCGCCTTCCTATTTGCGGGAGCGGTCGTGACCGAAACCGTATTCTCTCGGCCTGGGTTGGGACGGACTTTGGTCCGCTCGATCCTCCAGGCAGATTTCCCGGTCGCGCAGGGCATCGTAGCGCTGGCGGCTCTGCTGTATGTAGGCAGCCAGGTCGTGGCCGACGGACTCGGATGGATCCTGGACCCTCGCTTGCGGGACCGCGGATAAATTGATGACCAGACGTTTTGCAATACTCTGGCTGGCCGCAATTATCGGGATCGCGCTGCTGGCTCCGCTATTGAGCCCACATCCTCCCGATCAG
>CAYZXF010000200.1:0-4536 GCA_964482355.1 uncultured Anaerolineaceae bacterium
AGATTTCGCCGGCGCACCGCCTTACACCGATACGCCGACAAATACGCCGATTCCTACGAGCACCGCGACCCAAACTGAGACCGCGACTCCGACCAACACCGCGACGCGCAGGCCAACCAGCACACAGAAGCCGACTAAAGAGCCTACGGACAAACCGAAGCCACCGACAAACACGCCAACGATTACACCCACGCCGTCGATTACGCCGACGCCGACTCTCACACCCACACCTATTCCTGATGTCGTCGGTCCGGATGTCATCCTGAAGAGTATTGTAGGTACTCATGAATCCCCAACCTGCATGTTTACAATCAAATTTAGCGTCGAGGATTCCAAGCCTTCAGCCGGGGTGGAAAACAGTAATGTCCACCTCTTTTACGAATACCCAATCGGCTCTGGCGACAATGAAGCTGGCCTGAGTGGCGGAGGCGATTGGGTAGGTGGAGTGCCCGGAAATGCGTGGCTCGGAACTTACACAGGCCAGATAACTGGGGTGAGCACAGGCGATAGGTTTAAATTCAGAGTAGAGGTGACAGATATTTTCGGGCATCCAAGCTTGCCCAGCGGATTTACTTTCGATGTTGACGCAGATTGCGCGGCCATCGATGTCTAAGTAGTAAAGAACAGCCAGATATTTTCCCAATCTAGATAAGCCAGCCTCTCAAAGACTCCGAAAATCTCAGATCCCTGTGACGCTACGGCCTCACCAATCTTGAGCCGGCCGTAACGATCCCGTCACGGCGCTTCTGTACCCTGATACCAAATGAGATGCGAGAGTCGCGCGTGCGCTGGGGTCAAGGAACAGAATACCGGATGAGGCCCTCAAGAGTGAAAGCTACGCCATGATCACGGACCTCACATTGATCGCGGTATCGGCGGGTCGCGGCATCCAGATTGCCCGAAACAGTGATGACGATTGGTCCATCGAGACAGTATTGTCGAACCAAGATGTGCGATGCATCGCGGTTCACCCAGACGACTCAACTCAATGGGTTGCGGGAACGCAGGGAAATGGAGTCTTCAAGACCGCAGATAACGGCGCGAGCTGGGTCTCGTCCGGGTTGGAAGAAATGATCATAAAGTCTGTCGCGATATCGACGGATGCAATTTATGCCGGGACCAAACCGGCCGGGGTGTTCGCATCGAATGATGGAGGAGGCACATGGAGTGAGAGCGAGAATTTCAATCGGATTCCAGGCCGGCGGCTGTGGTGGTCCCCCGCGGAAACGCCGGGGACGGCCTATGTCCAATCGCTAGCGATTTCGCCGACTGATCCCGATGTGCTAATAGCCGGGATTGAATTCGGAGCGGTAGTTCGCAGCACGGATGCAGGAGAGACCTGGTCCCGACATATAAAGGGCTCGCTGCGGGATTGCCATACGTTGAAATTTCACTCCAGCAATGGTTCCTGGGCATATGAAGCGGGCGGAACCGGTGGCGGCGCGAGCGTCAGCAAGGATGGTGGAGCCACCTGGAGCAAAGTAAAGGAAGGTCTCGATCAGCACTATGGAGTGGCTTGCGCGGCTGATCCCGATCGGCCCGAACTTTGGTATGTCTCCGTCTCGCCTGGACCAGGAAAGGCTCACTCGATCGCAAATGCGCAGGCGCACATATATCGCAGTGAGCAGGGAAATTCCTGGGAGCGATTGACGGGAGGATTGCCTCAGCCGCTGGACTCGATGCCTTATGGTCTAGCAACGGCACCTAGTCGGCCAGGACTTGTAATCGCCGTATTAAAGAATGGGCAAGTTTGGGCTTCCGAGGATGAGGGTGATTCTTGGAACCAACTACCGGTGGGTTGGGGACCGATCGGGCTTGGCTTGGCAGCGATCGCGATGTGAAATTCTCGCGTTTCGGGAAAAAAAGGACCTGGTAACGGCCAGGTCCTTTCCGATTCGTACTCAGGCGCCCCCGGAGAGACTCGAACTCCCAACCTACGCATTCGAAGTGCGGCGCTCTATCCATTGAGCTACGGGGGCGCGGGGCGATTATACAATGGCGACCATGTTGCGGCCGACTTGAGTACAATGATCGGCCGAATCCAAATCGTGACAAAGCCGCTGGTCGTTCACCCTCTGTTTTTCGCAATATTTCCTATCCTGGCTCTGCTGTCGCAAAATCTAGACTGGCTTCCTCTATCTGAAGGTGTGCGCCCACTGATCCTTTCGGTGCTCGGGGCTCTTGGCCTGCTCGGTTTGATCTGGGTCTTTATTCGAGACTTACCGCGTGCCGGGCTGCTCGCCAGCCTGATGCTGCTGATGTTCTACAGCTACGGACACCTTTACGGGAGCCTCAAGGCAGCCGGACTAGGTGCAACGATTGCTCGACATCGATATCTCGCTCCGGCTGCTACCGTCTTGCTGATCGGCGTGGGTTTTTGGATCTTTAAAGTCCTGCGCGATCCTCGCCCACCAACGCGCGTTCTCAACGTCGTATCGGCTGCCCTACTCATTCTTCCTGTCATCTCGATTGCAAGCTACGCTGTCGAATCTCCCAGCTCGGCTGCGCAAGAGCTTCGCAAGCTACAGCTTCCGGCCGGCCAGGACCCGCCTCCGGACATTTATTACATCGTTGTCGATGCTTATGCCCGGCAAGACACGTTGAAGGAAGTCTTCGAGTACGACAATGAACCGTTCCTGCAGGGCCTGGAAAAACAAGGCTTCACGATCGCCCGCGCTGCGCGATCCAATTATGCTCAAACTAGTCTGGCGTTAGCCGCAGCGCTCAACTTGGATTATGTGGATGAACTTGTATCGGAGCAAAATCGGGGCAGGCAGGCCCTCTGGGATCTCATCAAACGCAGTACGGTCCGAATCCAGCTAGAAGAACTCGGTTACGAGATCGTGGCATTCTCGACCGGTCTGGAAGGAACGGAGTGGCGCGACGCAGACATTTACCTGAGCCCGGGCACGATCGATGAGACCTTGAGCCTAGGAGGAGCCAACCCGTTTGAATCGATGCTGGCCCAAACGACGGCGATGCGGTTGCTCATCGACGGAGCGGTTGCACTGCCTCGCTTGATTCCCGATCTCGACTATCCCTATGAGGCCCACCGGACTCGCCTGCGTTTCACTCTGGATGGGCTCGCAAACCTGCCGGAGGGAGAGCGGCCGCGATTGGTTTTCGCCCACCTTATTCTGCCTCATCCACCGTTCGTCTTTGATGCGGAGGGAAATCCGGTAACACCGGACGCTCCCTTTGCCCTTGATTTTCCCTCTTCCGGATCTGACGAGGGCTATATTCGTGGCTACCGGGAGCAGGTCGAGTTCCTTAATCGCGAGTTGGAGCAGATCGTGATGAAGATCCTGGCGAATGCGGATACGACACCCGTGATCGTGATTCAGGCTGATCATGGGCCGGATTCCAATACTGGGCGCCAAGGGTATGTGCAGGAGCGCATGACCATCCTGAACGCGGTGCTTCTACCAGGTGGCGGGAATAAAATCTATCCGCACCTGACGCCGGTCAATACGTTTCGGCTTATCTTCAATCACTTATTTGGAGGGGATTACGAGCGCTTGCCAGACCGTGCCTTCTATTCTGAGTACGCTGCGCCGTACGAATTCATCGATGTTACAGGGGGCGTTGTAGCTCCCTAATCTGCGAGGGCTTGTTGCACGGCCTCTACTAGCTCGTTCTTGGAAACCGGTTTGAGAAGGTAGGTGTCTGCGCCGGCTGCCAGGCCCTCATGTACTTCGTCCAGCTGCGATCTAGCTGATATTACAATGATGGGGGTACTTGCCAGGGATGGTTCGGCTCGCACATATCGGCACAGCTCCAGCCCGGACGCCTCCGGCATCATGATGTCGACCAGTAACAAGTCGGCCGGCTCCTCTTCAAGTGCGTTTTTGGCACTCTGCACATCGTGAACAACCTTCACCCGATAGCCTTCCATCTCCAGCATCATACTGAAGAGCTCGGTGACGCTGACTTCGTCGTCCACAACAAGGATTCTCTGCTCAGGCATGGCCACGGCAAGTATACGATGGCGCAGCAACTAACGCCTAAAGGACCCTTTCGTTAGGTTAGTATTGTGCCCGTGGCCAACCTAATAACGATCATTCGCTACCCCTTGCTGCTGGTTTTCCTGCTGATGATTTACTTCGGGAATCCAGAGGTCCAACTGCTGGCTGTGCCTTTTTTGTTCTTTGCACTCTTTCTCGATACGCTGGACGGAGTGATCGCCAGGCGGAGCGGCACCACCTCTCTGATAGGGAGCGTGCTCGATATTGCCACCGATCGCACCTATGAACTGGTGCTTTGGGTCGTGTTAGCAGACCTGGGAACCATCTCCGTGGTGATCCCGCTGATCATCATCGCACGCACGGTGCTACGAGGAACCGGAAGCACTTTGGCCGCCTTTGTGAGATGCCTCAACCGCCTCCACCGCTGAAACGCCGCCGCGTCGGCGGCGGCGTGAAGCCCTGAAGAGGGACGCTTGCACGGCAGAAGTGAGAGAGAAAGACGCACAAAAAGATCACCGCTCTCCTCGCCGTCTTCGTCTCCATCGCGGCTGAACCTGCCACGTCTTCCTCT
>CAYZXF010000201.1:0-7306 GCA_964482355.1 uncultured Anaerolineaceae bacterium
CCCCCCCCGATTTGGCGGGATTTCCCCGCCCCGACTCAGCTTTCAGCAACGGATGTCCCACCGCCGATGCCTGAGATCGAATTCGGGCCCGATGTGGTCAACATTCTTCTCCTTGGCAGCGACAAGCGACCCAATTCGGGCGGCTTTAGAACGGACGCCATAATGGTGGTATCCATTGATCCCGAGGATGGCACAGCCACCTTAATTTCGATCCCAAGAGACCTTTATGTGTACATTCCAGGCTGGCGGATGGATCGTATCAATACGGCGATTGTCCGCGGCGGAATCGATATGGCCAAGCAAGCCATCCACTACAACTTCGGCATTCCTGTGGATGGCTGGGCACGGATGAACTTCGACGGATTCATCTCTGCGATCGATACTCTGGGAGGGATCACCGTCGAAGCGACCGCATTCACAAGGGATGAATGCGGGGGCGAAATCCTGACCTATCAGCCAGGGAGCTCCTACAGCATGGATGGCTATGAGGCGCTTTGCTATGCGCGCATGCGTAAGTGGGGTGGTGACTTCGACCGAATGAGAAGGCAACAGGAAATCGTACAGGCCTTCTTTTCAAAGCTGCTGACTTTCAACGGGCTTGCTCGGATCCCTCAACTCTACAACCAGTTCTACACTACCTTCTTCACCGATATAGAACTGACGGAGCTCCTACCGTTAGTTCCTGCCGCCATACAAATTGGAGCGGATCCAACACGAATTAGCATTTTCAGGGTGGACCGGGATCTCGTGAATTCCTGGAGAACACCCAGTGGCGGTGCGGTGCTGCTGCCCAAGCGGCCAGGCATTCAGTTGATGTTGATGGCGGCATTTGGATCGGACGCCTTCGATTCGGTGGAGTAGGCACATAGGAAAGTGGGTCGGTTATCCCAGAATCAGGGCTGTGCTAGATTGAGAGCGAGGCCTTGACCGTAGCTATGGACCATCAACCCTTAAAAACTCTCGACGACGGATACACCGCCGGCCGCTCGTGCGCCGTCTGTGGCAAATCTACGCTGTCTGTCGTTCATGTAGAAAACCTGCCAGATTATGTGCTTTGCATGAACTGCGATTCCGCATTTATTCTCAATCAGGCGGCGGATTGGGCGATGTACGGGTCCATTTCGAACGACTATCCTTCGACCGGACAAATGGTGCTCAAACGGTGGACCACGTTGGAAGCAGTAGAAACCATGGCCAGCTCTGAGCGGATATCCGAGCAACATGGTGGCGAGCCCGAAGTTGAAGCCAGCATGGTCGCGGAGTTGGGATCCGAACTCACTCCACCCTTCGGAATAGGCAGCAATGGGGAGGGGATGGCCGAAGCGGGAATCGCACCAACGCCTCCCTTTGGCATCGGTGAATTGGATGAATTTCAAGCGGATAGCGCTAACGGCAGCTCCTCCCCAGCTACGGATTCATCGGAACCGTTGGAAGAGACGGCGGACATATCAGAGCCGGAGCCCGGCTATCGATATGTTGTATCGCTTGCACAAAAGACGGCTAGCTTGCCCTCCGAGCGGTGCGCACACTGCTTGCGGCGCCCTGCCCTTAGAAAACTGCTTTTTGCGCGTGGCGGAGACCAGGATCTTGGATACCAGATCCCGCTCTGCGAATCCTGCCATGAGCGTGCAAGCGTTCGAAGTGAGGAGCAGAAGACATCCAAGGTCGTTGCGCATTTGAGTTCCATCTTGGTTGCCGGCGTTTTGATCGTCGGCGCGCTGGTAGCTGGATTGGTTAACCCCCAGCAAATTGGAGTGGTTGATCTGCTGCTGATCGGAATATTAGGCTTGCTGGGCTACGGAGTCACTGCCTTTATCCTGCTGCGTAGAACATCTCGATACCCTCCCTCCGAAGATGCGCAGTTCGTTCGGTCAACGCTGCGGCTTCGGGATCACGAGGGCCTGGACTTTGGCTGGCGCAATCGGGGCTATGCTGAGCTATTTTCAAGTGCTAACGAGGAAACCCGTCTGGGGGATCTTGTCAGAGTTTCTGACGGCGATGCGAAGGATTCCTAGGGAGATTATTGTGTTTCAGACCACCGAGTGACCACTTGGTGATTGTACTGACCCGATCTGCTGATTGTTTTGTAATCAAGTCGAGGCAACATGGAACAGGATCTACGCACCTGTCCAGGCTGTGGGGCTCCCTCCTCCGAACATCCCACCTGCCCGTACTGCGGCCGGACCCCCAACCTAGTTGAAGATCCTAACGTAAATGCGATCGAGTCTATTGAAACGGGCTCGGCACAATTCCGCGAACTCTTGGAACCAGGCAGCGACCCTGAGCATCTTCTCGACCAGGTCCCGGAAGAAATACGCGGCGTTCTGGCCGCGAGACTTAAGGCCGCTGAAGACTCCATCACTCCAAGTTTCAGCGAGACAACCGCCTTCTCCCTGCGAGAACAAGGTTATATTGTCAGCCAGGACGCGCGCGGTGCGCGTTTATCCGCTACTTCGGGCCAGGCAGCTGATTTAAGCCCATCCGAAGTTGTGAAGTTGGCGGCTGATCTTGACGGCGGCGTACAGCCTCAGGCCAAGCTCCCCATTTGCAGCAACTGCCAATCTGCCAGTCCGGTCGGCGAAACGCACTGTCAATGGTGCGGAGAGCCATTTTCCGACGACCAGTAGATATCCCTCAAGATTTCGTCCCTAATGGCTCCGATTCAGCGCCATCGCCGAGCAAAAAAGGGTCCTATTGACCGCTCTGTTATAATCTTCGATTGCGTTCCTCAATAGAACAGTTGTACGGATTATGCCTCAAGACGAAATCACAATCGTTGGTGCAAGAGAACACAATCTAAAGAACATCTCGGTCCGGATTCCACGCGACAAGCTGGTCGTAATCTCTGGGATCTCAGGCTCCGGCAAATCATCCCTGGCTTTTGACACCATTTTTGCCGAAGGTCAGCGACGCTATGTCGAGTCACTCTCTTCGTATGCTCGCCAATTTCTGGGGCAGCTGGACAAGCCGGATGTGGACTATATCGAAGGCCTCTCGCCGGCCGTTTCCATCGATCAGCGCGGGGTATCTCACAACCCGCGCTCAACGGTCGGTACGGTTACCGAGGTGTACGACTATCTACGCCTGCTCTTTGCCCGAATCGGTCAGCCGCACTGCCCGATTTGCGGTCGCGAAGTTGTACAGCAATCGGCACAGGAAATTGTGGAAGCTATTGAAGGCCTCAAAGACGGTGCGCGCTTGCTGATCCTGGCCCCCCTGGTGAGTGAACGTAAGGGAACGCATCTGGCTGTGATGGAGGAGCTGAGACGCTCCGGCTTCGTGCGTGCTCGAGTGGATGGCAAGGTGCTCGAGATTGAGGAAGACATCGATCTCGACCGATACAAGAATCACACCATCGAGGCGGTGGTGGACAGGCTGATTATCCCCGCCGAGTCCGATGACGCCTTTCGGACCCGCTTGACCGATTCGGTAGAAACCGCCCTCCAGTGGGGCGAGGGCACCATCACGGTATCCAATCTCACTGAGAAGGTGGATATCCCGTATTCAGAAAACCTAGCATGCCCGGTACACGGAACGACGCTTACCGAGATTGAACCTCGCACGTTCTCTTTCAATACCCCGCACGGTGCCTGCCCAGAGTGTCAGGGTCTCGGAAGCAAATTGGAGATCGATCCAGACCGGATCATTCCAGATCGTTCGGTGTCGCTCGCCGAGGGAGCAGTAGTCGCGATGGAGTGGCCAAATCAAGCGCGCGATCGACAAGGCTACTACTGGCAGATGGCGGAAGCCGTCGCCGACTATTACAAAATTGATTTAGAAGCTCCGGTCGCTGAACTCCCAAAGCAACATCTCGATCTCATTCTCTTTGGCACAAAGGATGAAGAAATCCCCGTGCGATATTCCAGCCGGGACGGGCGAAAATCGACCTTTTCCACTTCTTTTGAAGGCATTGTGGGCAACATGGAACGGCGCTACCTGGAAACCCAATCCGAATACATACGCGGCAAGATCCAGGAATACATGTCTGAGCGGGCCTGTCCCGCCTGTGAAGGCAAACGACTGCGCCCGGAAGCATTGGCCGTCACCATTAACAAGGCAAACATCGTCGAGATTACGCGGCATCCGATCGCAACCGCACTCGAATGGGTCTTAAAGCTTCAAAAGAAAAAGTCGGGCCCGTTGAAGGCGCGCGAGCTCAAGATCGCCGATCGTGTACTGAAAGAAATCAGAGACCGGCTCGGTTTCTTGGTCGACGTGGGCCTTGAGTATCTGACCCTGGATCGTTCAGCAGCCACTCTTTCAGGCGGCGAAGCCCAGCGCATCCGCCTGGCGACGCAAATCGGTTCTCGGCTCATGGGAGTGCTGTACGTACTGGATGAACCATCGATTGGCTTGCATCCTAGAGACAACGAGCGGCTGATCCACACCCTGGAAGGTATGCGCGACCTGGGCAACACAGTACTGGTGGTCGAGCACGACGAGGATACCATTCGCGCTGCGGACTGGTTGATCGATCTCGGTCCAGGCGCCGGTGAGGCGGGCGGAGAAATAGTGGCGCAGGGGACCGTTGATGAGGTGTCACGAAAGCGCAAGTCCGTGACTGGTAGGTTTCTCTCGGGAAAGCTCCGCATCGAAACCCCAAAGGAACGCAGGGACGGCGACGACCGCAGCCTAAAGATTTTCGGCGCGACCGAAAACAATCTGGACAATCTCTCGGTAGAAATTCCGCTTGGAAGATTCGTGTGTATTACGGGCGTTTCCGGCTCAGGCAAATCCACACTGATGGTGGAAGTGCTGTATAAGGCGCTGGCGAGAGAACTGCAGGGTTCACGTCGGCTGGCGGGTGCACACGAGCGATTGGAGGGAGTTGACCTGATCGACAAGGCCATTAACATCGATCAGAGCCCCATCGGCCGCACACCGCGCTCCAATCCCGGAACCTACACAGGCTTGTTCGACGAGATCCGAAAACTGTATGCCGAACTGCCAGAATCTAAGGTACGTGGGTACAAGCCTGGCCGCTTCTCCTTTAACGTACATGGTGGCCGATGCGAGGCTTGCCAGGGCCAGGGCCAGCTCAGAATTGAAATGCAGTTTATGCCAGACGTCTACGTTCCGTGCGAAGTCTGCAACGGGGCGCGCTTCAACCGTGAAACTTTGCAGGTGCGCTTCAAAGGCAAGACGATCGCCGATGTACTGGATATGACGATTGCTGAGGGAGCGGAGTTCTTCGAAGCATTTCCTGCCATGATGCGCAGGATCGACACCTTGCAGGATGTGGGGCTCGGTTACGTCAAGATTGGTCAACCCGCCCCAACTCTGTCCGGTGGCGAGGCCCAGCGCGTCAAGCTCTCCCGCGAACTCTCCAAGCGCGGGCCAGGGCACACGCTCTATGTGCTTGACGAGCCCTCGGTAGGGCTGCACGCGGCCGATGTGCACAAGCTCATCGAGGTGCTGCAGCGGCTGGTCGATCAGGACAACACCGTGCTTATCATCGAGCACCATCCGGATGTCATTAAAGTGTCGGATTGGGTCATCGATCTGGGGCCGGAAGGCGGGGACGGCGGGGGGCGCCTGGTGGCAGAGGGCACACCGGAGCAGATCGTAAAGGTTAAAGCCTCATACACCGGCCAATTCCTCAAACGGCACCTGAGCCCATAAGAACCTTGAACTCAGTGGTGTGACCTGCTACTGTATAGGCTCGGGGTCAATCCTATGAGGCGCAAAATCCGCCATAGAGATGGCCCCAAAATCGTCTGGGTTTGGTTTTTGCTCATCTGCGATTTTGCCCACGTTCGACTTTATCTTCAACATGAATAAGGTAAGTAAGTACAGGACTGCGGGGCGGGCGTTATCTGCATTTGCTTTGATGGCGCTGCCAATCATCTAGGTAACCGGTCAAGTCCCACGCCTGCCAAATTCACATCCAGAGCTTCAGCAAATCACGTTCTCGCCCCAACTGACTCCCGTTAATTTCACTGTTACACCTCAGTCCACTGCCATCGCTCCGTTAGGGGCTGAGGTTTTGCTGTCCCAAGGAGCAGGGTCCGGGGAAGACGACGGTGAGCTAGGAATTAGCGGTGGAGACTGGGTCGTCGGATACGACTTAGTACAAACCCCTGGCGGACCTCAGTGGCATCTCTGGCTTTATGGCGAAGTCATTATTGTTGAGGCCAGCGATCCTGTGGCGGCCTCACTGGCTGCCGCGTTCATGATCCAGGCAGACAATCGAGCCAGGGCACTATCTGATCTCGAATCGGCCGGTTCCAACCAGAAATTAGCCTATGCCGGGGCCGGGGCCCTTGGTCTGGTTGGAGGCGGGGCTGTGGCGGTAATTGGTTGTGCCGGAGTTCCTCTTACCTTTTGGGCAGCCGGGGGCACTGGATGGGTTTGCGCAGGAGGAATAGTTGCAGCCGTCGGTGGCGCTGGTGCCCTGATCAGCTCTGTTTTTTCAATTTTCCAATCCAGAAGCGACAAAGATGACGCGCAAGCAAGCTATGATACAGCCAATCAGGTGGCTGGTGAGCTGTTCACAACGATTAAGCAAGTGTCAAATTCGCCGTAGAAAGTAGGCAGGCATGATTGGAGTTTTGAGAGTTACGAAACGTACATTGAGCTGGGCATTCCTCCAAGGCACAATCCTGCTAGGGTTGAGCGCGCTTAATCCGTATTCCGATACAGCGATAGTTGTGCGCGTTTTAATGCTGATCGTGGCAGTGATTCTCGCGGTGGGCCTTTTTCCAAGCTCTTACCTTCACCGATTCACGGCAAGCTCACTCGAGCAGCGTCCTGAGCGAGGATCGAGCCTCTTGGTATTGATCTCGACACTTGGTCCTCTTTTTATGATCGTACTCTCCGCCTCGGCAATCGCTGCGAACTTAGACACATTGCGCCTGATAGATGAGTTAGGGGTGGAGTTTACCGATCCACGATGGGAAATCTACAACATCGTTCAGTACGCAATACTTGGGACGGTATCCTTAGTTGTCCTCGTGCTGAATCTGCTTGACCTGATTCGCTCCCGCGGCACATCTCGCGCCGTATAGTCGGCGAAGTCTACTCGTAGCGTAATGCGTCAATGGGATTCAGCGCCGCTGCCCGTGTCGCAGGGTAGATTCCGAAAAACAACCCCACCAGCGCCGAAAATCCCGTTGCGAGCACCACGGCCTGCATCGAGAGCGTTGGATTAAGATCCGCGGCAAGCAGGCCGATGGCCAGCGTCCCCAACAATCCCAGTACCACTCCGATCGCACCCCCAACCACCGCTAGCACAACGCTTTCGATGAGGAACTGATTGCGAATGTCGCGCCTGCGTGCGCCAACCGCCTTTCGCAGACCGATTTCG
>CAYZXF010000202.1:0-49215 GCA_964482355.1 uncultured Anaerolineaceae bacterium
GTCTGGGCTCTAGTAGAAGGCAGCGTCCAATTTACATGGCGCGATCTTCGCTCAACATCGCCTACCCACCAGGAAACCTATGTGCTGGATTGCAATGAACCGACCCTGGTACTGGTGCCGTTTGGCGTTGCATTTGAAGTGCGGGCAGTGGACGGTTCATCCCAGCTGCTACGGCTCTCCACCCACGAGATCGACGAAGAGTGATTTCGTTTAAACATCTCCGCCTCTTCATTCGACTTTCTCGTCCTTTATTCTTGTTGGGAGGGTTTCTTCTCTACGCGCTCGGAGCGGCGATTGCTGCCTACCTGGGTCGCCCAATCGATGCAGCGCTTTACCTGGTTGGACAAATCCTGGTCACCTTGCTCCAGCTGATGACCCACTACCTAAATGAGTATTTCGATTCTGAGATGGATCAAGACAATTCGTCACGAACCTGGCTATCTGGAGGGAGTGGCGCGATCAGTCCGGAAGGTCTACCAAAGAAAGTCGCTCTTTACGCGGCTGTGATCACCCTGGCACTGGCGGCTACGATCTCCACCGCGGCGCTTGTAACCGGCGCGTTTCCGGTGCTGGCATGGCCGGTGCTACTACTCAGTTTTGCAGGTGCGTTCTTCTACAGCGCCCCTCCCGTGCATCTGGCCACCACAGGCTACGGAGAATTAATTGCGGCGTTAGTAGTTGCCGGGTTGACGCCGACATTTGCATATGTGCTTCAGACCGGCGAATTGCATCGGTTGCTGCTGATGAGCACGACCCCGCTTATTGCTCTTGCTTTTGCTATGATCGTTGTGTTTGAATTACCGGATTACTCGACCGACCTCAAGCATGGAAAACGAACGCTAATGGTAAGAGTCGGTTGGTCCACCGGGATGCGGGCGCACGATGTGGCGATCGCGTTCGCACTGATCACCTTCGCGGTCGCATTCTCGCTTGGATTGCCCCCAAGGGTTGGGTACGGTGCGCTCATCGTAGTGCCATTGGCGCTAGCGCAAATATGGCAATTGAATCGAATCAGACAGGCTCACCCACCAAGATGGAATAGCCTGACAATAGGGGCCATGGCGCTGTTTGCCATCGCGGCCTACCTGGAGCTCATTGGATACCTGCTCACCTGATATGCCCGAATTTTTGAAACTCACCAGCCCAGAAGAAGCGTTGAACACTTTTCTCGACTCGGTTCCCGGCAGCCCTGCATCCGAAAGCATCCGAACCGAACGGTCCCTGGGTCGGGTGCTGCTCAATGATGTAGTTGCACCCTCCGCTCTTCCGCCATTTGCCAGGACCACGGTTGATGGATTTGCGGTTCGAGCATCGGATACGTTTAGCGCCTCAGCAGGCCAGCCGGCTTACTTGACTATTGTTGGTGAAGTACTGATGGGCACCGACTCCGAGCTTCAGGTCGAGCAGGGAACGGCAATCTTAATTCACACCGGCGGTATGCTGCCTGAGGGAGCGGATGCGGTAGTCATGGTTGAAGATACCCAATCCGTTTCCGATGTGGAGCTCGAAGTATTAAAGCCCGTCGCCGGCGGCCAGAACGTGCTTCAGATGGGCGAAGATGTCCAACCTGGCGAGGTGGTCATTCAAGGCGGAACCCGAATTCGGGCACAGGAGATCGGGGGACTGATGGCGCTCGGTTTCACCGAGGTGAAGGTGGCAGAAACGCCACGTATTGCAATCCTGTCCACCGGGGACGAAGTCGTACCGCCTTCCGAAGAGCCCGAAGCAGGCCAGGTGAGGGACATCAATTCATACACCCTCAGCGCACTGGTTGAACGCGCCGGCGGAAAGCCGGTGCGCTATGGGATTATTCCAGACAATGCGCAGGATTTAGAAATTATCGCCAGACAAGCGCATTCCGAGCATCATATGTCGTTGATCACTGCCGGATCATCTGTCAGCGAACGCGACATTACTGCGGACGTAATTAAGCAGCTAGGCGAACCCGGCATTCTGGTGCACGGCATCGCACTGCGCCCGGGCAAGCCGACCATCCTGAGCGTTTGCAACGATGTGCCGGTGGTGGGATTGCCGGGAAATCCAGTCAGCGCAGTCGTTGTCGCCGGACTATTCGTGACACCGGCCATTCGGAAGCTCCAGGGCTTGCGAGGACCGGAGTGGACCTCGACCATCCATGCGAGCCTACAGACCAACGTGTCTTCGGTCTCAGGCAGAGAAGATTGGCTTCCGTGTCGACTGATCGTGACCCCGGATGGGCTCGAAGCTGAGCCCGTGTTTGGCCGATCAAACCTGATCTTCACGCTGGTCCGAGCGGACGGCCTTGTCCGAATCCCCGCCGCTTCGACTGGGATTGATGCAGGCGAAAGAGTCGAGGTGCGTTTGTTTTAGGATGGCCACACGCACCGTGTATCTCAAAGACGTTCCATTCGATGAGGCCTGGCGTTCATTTCGTTCGGCCTTGGAGGGGGTCAACCGATGGGAGGCCGGCGAGGGCGAAACCGTTCCACTCGATGAGGCTCTGGGCCGCGTTACCGCCGAACCCATTTGGGCAAAGATTTCATCTCCCCACTACCACGCGGCAGCCATGGACGGCTTTGCATTGCGCGCGGCGGACACGTTTGAAGCGAGTGATCGATCACCATCCCAACTCTCAAAAGAACAAATCGAGCAGGTCGACACCGGCGATGCATTGCCGGATTGGGCCGACGCAATAGTTCCAATTGAAGCTGTGGAAATCGTCGGAGATCGAGAAGCGATTTTATTGCGGGCGGCAATTCATCCATGGTCCAACGTGCGGGCGATGGGTGAAGACATGGTTGCCACAGAGATGATTCTGCCTGCCGGCCATCAGCTTCGGCCGGTGGATCTCGGTGCTGCGGCCGGGAGCGGGCACGACCAATTGGTCGTGCGTAGGAAACCGCGTGTGGCGGTGATCCCCACCGGATCCGAACTCGTGCCCCCAGGGACGATCCCCGAGCCGGGGCAAATTATCGAATACAACAGCCTGGTGCTGGCCGCCCAATTAGAGAAGTGGGGCGCGGCGCCTACCCGCCTGCCCGTCGTTCGAGATAGTCTGGAAGAAATCCGTGCTGCCGTAAGCAAAGCCGCCGGTGAGTTCGATTTAATCTTGCTCAACGCCGGTTCCTCGGCCGGTTCCGAAGACCATTCCGCGGCCGTTGTAGAGTCGCTCGGAGAGCTATTAGTACATGGAGTGGCGATCCGACCGGGTCACCCGGTGATCCTTGGTATGGTCAATCGCGAGGTACCCATCATTGGTGTGCCGGGATATCCTGCCTCTGCAGCTCTCACCGGTGAAATTTTTGTACAACCGCTGATACGGCGCTGGCTGGGACTCCCGGAGTCTGATAAGCGCCAGATTGAAGCGGTCCTCACCAGAAAGGTACATTCCTCTCTCGGCGACGATGAATACCTGCGAGTTTCGGTCGGCATGGTCGGGGATCGTACGGTCGCAGCTCCCTTATCGAGAGGGGCGGGAGTGATCACATCGCTTGTCCGAGCAGACGGTATCGTGGAGATCCCGGCCGGCATACAAGGTTACGCAGCGGGAACTCAGGTACAGGTTCGCCTCTATCGATCGCCGGAGGAGATCGAGCGCACGATTCTCGCCATTGGATCTCACGATCTGACGCTCGATTTGATCGCCCAGGAATTGGCGACCCGTGGCACCAGACTCAGCTCTGCCAGCGTAGGCAGCCTGGGTGGTCTGGTGGCCCTGGCGCGTGGCGAGGCCCATGTGGCAGGCTCCCATCTGCTGGATCCACAAACCGGCGAGTACAACCTGTCCTACATCCGCAAGCATTTGCCCGAAACCAAAGTGATGGTCGTGGGATTGGTCCGGAGATGGCAGGGATTAATCCTTGGCGCTGGAAATCCGAAGGGTATTGAAAGTCTTAAAGACCTGGCGCGAGAGGATGTGATCTTCGTCAATCGCCAGCGCGGCGCAGGCACACGCGTGTTGCTTGACTATCAGCTGGCAAAGCAGAAGCTCGATTCCGAAGCGATCCACGGATATGGACGAGAAGAGTTCACGCACCTGGCCGTAGCAGCCGCGATCGCCACTGGGCGTGCGGACTGCGGGTTGGGGATCCAGGCTGCCGCAGCGGCTTTGAAGCTTGATTTTCTGCCTCTGTTTAGCGAACGCTACGACCTGGTGATACCTGAGGAGCACTACCAAAGCAGGCTGCTCGAGCCGCTGCTTGAAGTGCTCGCGAGCGATCAATTTGCTGGCGAAGTCGATAAGTTGTCCGGCTACGAGTTGGAGCGGCCGGGAGAAGTGTTGGCAGAGCTGGGCTAGCGGCCGGGGATAAATATCACCGGGGCAGGCGTGAAGGTCAGGAAGAAAATGACAAGCGCCAGGATCGCCGCTGCCTTACGGCCGTTGTCAAGCTCAGTCACATCATCGAGCGGCTGAGCATAGGTTCTGCCCATAAAGAAGACTATGGCCGCAAAGATAAACCAACCCTGCCAGACAACAATCAAGAGCATGAAGCCCACCACTACAAATGGCCACAGTCTTCTGGCGCGCGCTCCGAGCCAGGCGTAAATTGAATGTCCACCATCAAGCTGGCCAGCTGGGATGAGATTGATGCCGGTGACCAGGAGACCCGCCCAGGCTGCAAAAGCCATTGGGTGAAGGAAAACGTCCCGTCCCCCATATGGAAACGGAACCCCGAATTGTCCGCCCGCACCCGCAGCGACATTTCGAAGCCAGTAGATAATTTGATTCTGGGTTCCGAAGTCTGCCGGTGCTGGGAGAAGCTCGCCAGAGACAATGTATTTCGCAGCCAGGTAGAGAAGAGAATTCCCTTCCAATGTGATGGCAGCGCCCCGCGGAATCAATACCTCGGTGACGGTGGATAGATTGAGCCCGATGATTAATAATGGCAGCGCAACAACCAGTCCCGCGTATGGCCCTGCCAGACCCATATCGAGTAGGTGTCTTCGATTCTTAGGACGGCGCTTGAGTTGGATAAAGGCTCCGAACGTTCCAAGAAACCCACCCGGGAACGGGATAAAGAAAGGCAGCGAGACTGCAATTTTATGGAACCGTCCCGCCCAGTAATGGCCAAACTCGTGCGCTGCCAAGATCCCAAGCAAAGTCCCAGCGTATATCAGTCCCAGGGCAAGCGGCTGGCCAAGCAGATTCTGAGTCGGGTTTTGAAAGGCATACGATCTGCCGTAGCCCAGTCCGGTGTACAACACGGCCAGAAAGGTCGCCACCGCGAGCAATGCGTGCAGCCAGAGCCGGTCTGGCTTCACCTCTTGAGCCTCGTCCACGGCCAGGAATACATGCGCCTCTCCATCCTGGCGAAGGAATAGCCCCACTCCGTGCTCTGCAAACTTAGGCTCCAGCCGATCGAATGCCTCGGAGGAATCGAGGCGTAGACGGCCCTTAAATCGCGCCCGGAAGGATCGCCCATCGGCTCCCGGCTGCCATCTGGTGACATCCATGACCTCTCTGACAGACGGCAAGAGTCGGGTAACCAGATCGTCCAAACGTTCAATCGACGATTCCACTAAGCCTCCGCTGATAGTAGGCAGGAGTGGATGGGAGTCGAACCCACCGCGGCCCGCATAACGACCCGCCACCGATTTTGAAGACCGGGGAGCCCACCGGGGCCCAACCACCCCCAAGATTGGCAAGGATACCTTACGCGTGTAAGGCCTGACAAGAATGCTGAGCACCATGATCGGAACTTCCTATCGATCATCTGTGGGTACTCCTTGCTACAATCTTGCGGAAGTGTATCGATGCATCAGACCCTGCCTTCGGAACTGACACCGCCTTCTGGATCCGCCTCGCCAAAGCGAGACAATTGGGACTATGTCCTCATTGTTTCTGGTTCCCTCGGACTGGGGCTAAGTCTGGCAATTGCAGCCGCCCTCGGCCTGCTCTCTATCTTTGCCAGACAGCCCATTGCTCTGGGAGTAGAAGCGGCTTCGATCTTTGCCCTTGGGGTGCTGGCGGCACCGGCGATTTACTGGGGCTTCAAGGGCTCGACAGATCGAGCCGTTCGAAGACCGGGCCAGGCATGGATCCTGGCGATGCTGCTTTATCCGTTGGCGCTGGTGCTCGGAATACTCGCCTTTGAGGTCGGAACGCTACCCAGAGTCTTGGGCCCCATTGCCCACATCATTGCAGCTGGGGCGCCAGTTTTATTCGTGGCCTCGATATCGCTGGCGCGAGGACCGCTCACATCCGCCCGACGCCGCTGGGCGCACGTTTTAGCGGGCTCGTGGGTAACTCCGCCGCTCAGTCTGTTTCTCGAGTTGCTGATGTTGGTCCCGTTCGGACTGCTCATGATTTTGGGTCTGGCGCTGAGTCCGGATAGCCAATCGCTCCTTCAAGAGTTAGCCACCATCGACCTCAGTTCGGAGTCAGAAGTAATCAACCTCACCGAGCGGCTTCTCACGCAACCGATCGTGATCCTACTGGGGGTAGGGCTGCTTTCTGGCGCGGTGCCTCTTATCGAAGAGCTGCTAAAAACCATCACGATTTGGCCCTTGCTGGGGAAACCGATGTCGGCCAGATACGCGTTCCTGGGCGGCGCGCTGGGAGGCGCTGGCTACGCACTCTTCGAATCACTGTTCCTGCCTCAACCTGGCGAAGAATGGGTAATAACCATGGTGGCTCGCGCAGGCACTCCATTGATCCATGCATTTAACACCGGCTTGGTGTGCTGGGGACTGGCAGAAGGGGTGCGCCGCAGGCGATGGCTTCTCTCCGCCGGCGCCTACATTTTAGCCGTCGGCCTGCACGGGATGTGGAACCTGGCTGCAATTGGAATCGGCCTCTCGGGGCTTGGAGCTGAGTCCGGCGCGAGCGGTTTGGATCCGTCCCTATTGAATGCCGTGGGCTATTTAGGGCTGTTGGGATTGTTCGGGCTTACGGTAGGTTCGCTGGCGGGGCTGATCTGGCTTCCGGCCAGGTTGGGCTCAGAGGCTTCGGACCTTCCGCGCCGCACGTGATGAATCACGTAGAAGATGAACCCCCCCAGCAATATGATGGCGATCGGAATGTCGAACGGTCGCATAATCGCCCGCAGTTCTTCCCAGTTCGCCCCAAATGCGTAGCCGCCGAGGGCAAGCGCTCCACACCAAATAAAAGAGCCTGCGAAGGTATAGATTACAAAAGGCACAATCGGGGTTCGCGAGACACCCATGGGAAAAGAAATAAAGGTACGCACGATTGGCAGCAAGCGAGAGAAGAAGGCTACCGCATTCCCCCAGCGCGTAAACCAGCCATCGGCAAGCGCTAGATCATGGTGACTGATCATGAAGTATTTACCGTAGCGATCAAGAAATGGCCGCCCACCATAGGCTCCCAACGCGTAGGAAGCGATTGAACCGATCGTGCAGCCTAGCGCGCCGAAAAATCCGCCGAGCAGGAACGCTTGCAGCGGAGTTCCGCCTTGAGCTTGCACCAGCAGCCAACCTGCCAACGGCATGGTGACTTCACTCGGAATTGGGATGTTGGCGCTTTCCAGCGCCATGATGAAGGCCACTCCGCCCCAACCAATCGTCTGTAAGACGTCGGTGAGGATCAGAACGATTTGATGCTCGAGTTCAGCGGGCATGCTGCTCCTATTGTCGACCGGAGAGTATACCTAGAACAAAAACAGGAAACAATGTGTAAGTCGCTCCCCTGAATAGGTCTCTGCTCCCGCTGGCAATTCAAGGTCGAAGTGATATAGTATTGCCCGCGCTTGAACAGGTCTTATGTTGACCCAAGCAAGATCAATCCGAAGCTGAATTCCACCATTGGCTAAGCCGCGCGTCGAACTCATGATGGACCGCTTGCGTGATCTGCAAGCCTCCTCGACAGATGTCGAGGCTTCCGCTATTGTCAGTGTCGATGGCTTGACCATGGCCTCCGCTTTGCCCCCTGATATTGAGGAAGATCGAGTATCCGCCATGTCAGCGGCGATGCTTTCCCTTGGCGAACGTATCGCGACCGAACTTGGCCGAGGCAAATTGGACCAGGTCTACATCAAGGGTCAGACCGGATATGTGATCCTGATGTCCATCGCTGCCGATGCCGTTCTAACCGTTCTGGCGCGGGACCAAGCAAAACTCGGACTTCTGTTTCTCGACATGCGCCGTGCAGCGGAGGATCTCGAAAAATTGCTCTAGGATGCGACAGCTTACGCTTGTCATCCCCACGTACAACGAGGCGGAGAATCTCCCCTCCCTCATTGAAAATCTAGTCGAAATCTCCATTCCGGACCTAAAAATCATTATTGTTGACGACGGCTCGCCGGACGGCACGGGTGAGATGGCGGAAGAGCTCGCCGAGAATATGCCCGGCAATATGTCGGTCGTGCATCGAGCGGGCAAGCTCGGTCTCGGCTCGGCCTATCTTCGCGGGTTTGGTGTCGCCCTCTCAGAGGGAGCCCAAGCAATTGGCCAGATGGATGCAGATTTCTCGCACTCCCCCTCCTACCTGCCGGAGTTTCTGGCTGGGCTCGATCAATGGGATGCTGTGTTTGGATCTCGATATGTCAAGGGAGGCCAGGTAGACGAACGCTGGAGTCGTGGGCGCCGGTTCCTATCTAATTTCGGCAATACGTACGCAAGGGTTATTTTGCGGCTGCAAGTTCGAGATTCAACGGGTGGTTTTCGAATATGGCGCGGGGAGACCCTCAGGGCCCTGCCGCTCGAGCGCATCCGCTCCGAGGGCTATGTCTTTCAGGTGGAAATGGCTTACCTTGCACAGAGGCTAGGATTCAACGTTGCCGAACAACCGATCTACTTCGAGGATCGGCGCATAGGGGAATCAAAGATGTCGCTAAAGATCCAGCTCGAGGCCGCCATCCGAGTATGGCTGCTCCCGTACGTCTATCGGGGTCTGCAGCCAAAGCGCGCCTGAGGGCCGCCGCTGAGAACTAGCCCTTTCCTTAGGTGCATGCGTGCACATCAGCCAGGCAGAGCAGTCCGGGCCAGGGCCTCCCACTCGAACACACTCAGCTCCTGCGCTCTGCTACCCGGATCGATTCCTGCCTTCCGCAACTTTTCGCCTGCACTCAACCCTAACACCGGCCCAAGCGAATTACTCAGTTTTTTTCGGCGTTGATTGAAGCCGGCACGCGCCAGGCGAAACACCGGAGCAATCCATTCGGCCGGAATCACAGGGGTTGGATGTATGTCTATGCGCAGTATTGAGGATTCCACCTCCGGTTTGGGGTAGAAAGCTGTTGCTTGGATGGTCCCCCGAATTTCCGGTTGCCCATAGAGTTGAACGCTGAGCGCAAGCAGGCTCATTTGGCCGGGCTCGGCCGCGGCTCTTTCGGCAACTTCGGATTGAACGGTGAGCACAATACGGTCAGGGGGTCTGTCCGCTTCCAGAAAGTGTCGAAGCAGAGCCGAAGTAATGGTGTAGGGGATGTTGGCGACCACTCGGTAGACTGCTGCAGTTTCCACATCGAGCGCTAATGCGTCGCCGGCAACGATGTCTACGTTTGCCGCGCTCTTACATACGGCCCTTAATATCGGTAGGAGACGCGAATCCAGCTCGATGGCGGTGACGTATGCCGCGGCGTCGGATAGTCGTCGAGTAAGGGCTCCCAACCCCGCGCCCACTTCCACCACATGCTCGGTTCTATGGAGCTCGGCAGCCAGCAAGATGGCATCGAGCGCCTCCCGATCCACGATGAAATTTTGTCCCAAATTCTTGTCAGGGCGTATGCCATATGCGCGGAGAAGTTGGCGCGCGGCTAGAGGATCCGGCATCAAGGAAAGACGTAGACGATTGAGCTGGGCACCGGAGTTAGAAAGTAGACGGTGACATTTCCGGACCACGAGACCCAATTGTCATCTTCATAGCCCAGATCGATCCACCGTCCCCTTACGCCACTGCCTGTGTCCGCGGCCTCTGCGTAGCCATACCCAGGAACATACATCATGGTCCCAAAAGGAATCAGGTTCCGATCAATGGCGACCAGGCCTTTGACCAATCGTTTTCCGGAAGCTGTGATGCCAAAATTGCGCGCATCGGGGGAAACTCCTGCCCGCGAAGGGGAGTATGAAGTAGCGTACATATCGACCGAGCGCCAGTAATCCAATGGTCCGTCCGCAGTAGCTACCGTTTGAATCTGGATCTGGGTGCCGTACCCGATAATCTGAGGGGTGGGCTCCTGCGCTACCCATTCGCCCTCGAGTGTTCGACCGACCTCCAGCCCATCTTCCCTCCGCACTCGTATCCTATTAGTTATGACCCCGTAAGCCCCTGGCTGCACGATCTGCTGATTGTCAATTTTTAGCGAATCGAGCGGCTGATAAATGGTGTCGAAGCTCAATGGCTGTTGTTCCATCTGAACTTCCTCACGCACTCGAACCAGCTGGATTTGGCCATCCGAGGGAATAGGTTGAGACATGTCAGGAATTGCGTAATCCAAGCCTACCAATCGCAGCCCAGCATCGTTGAGACCAGCTCCGACCGTTTCGGCGGCCGAGCGTGCGCGAATTTGCTCCCCGCCAACGCGGATGCTCACGGGAATTGAACGGTGTAGCTCGGCCTGAATAGGCCCGTCAAGAGGCGTACCCGGGAGCGGGTCTAACCAATCCCCCTCATACAGGTGAATGCCGTTTTCCCACAATGCCTCCCCCAACGTAGAGGCGGCGGAATGCAGCAGAAGTTCTCTGCCATCGGCGTTAAGCCGAATTGGAGCGGCGCGCCGAAGCCGGATGTGCGTCGGGAAGTCCGATCGCGCGATAGCGGGAAGACCATTGACCACCAGGCGGTCACCAGGAAAAAGCTGGTTGTCAATCAGGTTTGCGGGACTGGTTTCCGAGCTCTCAACCAATTCAATGGTGGCTTGATCCACGACAACAACTGGACGAGCCCGATTGAGCTCGACCACCGGAAGCTGGCCGCCGTCCCAATTCAACGCCGCGTCGTTATCCGGCACGAGCGCGTCGTTAGCTCCCAAGGCAATTCCGGCTTCCAGCAGCAGATCAACTGGCCGCCGCGCGTGGGTGCGGAGTTCTTGGGGCTCCCCGTCAATCAACAGCAGGGCGGGTTGAGCTGTAGAGTAGTAAAGGGCGGCCAGGCCTGCCGTAACGAGCACTAGCGATAGTACCGGTGAAAAATTACGACGTGCGGTTTTCAGTTCCATGATTGGGAATATTTCAGGTTTTCCCCTCTGTTTGCGACTGTTGCAGGGGGAATTCACAGTAGGCGGAGAGGGTGGGATTCGAACCCACGGAACCTTGCGGCTCACGCGCTTTCCAAGCGCGCGCGTTCGGCCAGACTACGCTACCTCTCCATTTTTGGGAAAGCGCCGCATTATAACATGCGTGCCTTTTTCCCCAAATTAAGGCAAATATGGCGCCTCAGAGATGATCTCCAGGTCTTCGATCGGCGGGCCCAGGCTAAAGACGGCCACATCAAATTCAAACGATGAGCCCTCCTCTGGAGCCTCCCAGGTACGCACTCCCACCGGCACACCGTCTGCTCCTAGTGCAAGAAAAACCAACCTTAAACCCACCCGCCTGTCGTCTGAAATCTCTACGCTGCCGGTCGCCCTTACACTTTGCCCGTCCAGCGAAATCGATGTGCTGTCTACCTGAAGGTCTGGAGCTGCGTATCGCCGGTCCTGATCGCTGGCGTTCAAGGCGCTGATTACGACAGAAGAGGCGCTGGCGAACTGGAGAGGTTGTGGTCCGAAGCTCGCAATCAGGGGCAATTTGTGACCGGGAATCACAAGGTTAGTCGAACCGTACGCGGCTTCGGTGGCAAATGGCTGGCCATCAGCGTCCACAAGCGTCACCAGCGCGACCACCCCTTCCACCGCCGTGTCACCGGAAACCGATGCGGTGAGCAGGCAGGTCAGCCCTTCTGTCTTCGATCCATAACATGCCACAGGAGACAGAACGATCGGAACCGGAGTGGCGGTCGGTATCGGCCCTTGCGCGCCGGAGCGCGGAATATTCAAGCTCTCTCCAACGATCAGCAGCCGAGGATTTACCTCTGGATTTGCGAGGAGAATATCCTCTAGCTCAACTCCGTATCGAATAGCAATCGACAGCAGGGTATTTCCTTCGACAATCACATGGGTAAGTGGAGTTGGGCTTGGGCCAATAGTCTCAACCAGGCGCACCGCATCTTGCGGTTCGACAGTGGATGTGGCGGTCGAGCCGGAGCGCGGAAAGAGCGTTTGCGTGGCAAGTGAGGGTTGAGTGCTCCGTGCCTCCGCACAGCCGATGAGTACCATGGCAAGCGAAATCAACAACAATTTATCCATCAGCGGCCGCGGATTATAGCAAATCATAACGGGTAGTCCGAGCGGTCCGTTGTGCGGCCCATACCGCTATGCTAGACTTTCTCGCTGCATGAGCGCTTCCACTGAAAGCATGTTCATGGAGGCTCTCGCCGCTGCCCGTGCAGGTAACCGGGTGCGGGCGAGAAGCCTGCTGACCAAGCTGCTCAAGACCGATTCGAGCATGGTCGACTACTGGGTTTGGATGAGTTCAGTGGTCGAGTCCCAGCGCGAAAAGATTTATTGCCTCGAATCTGCCCTCAAGCTGGACCCAACCAACCGCGCGGTTCTTCAAGGTCTGACCTTGATGGGTGCGCGAGTCCCCACAGAGGCGGAGCTTGCCGGGGCGGCAAGAATCCCCCGTCGTCAGATAGCAGCTGTTGCCACTGGCGCTTCCATTGGAGGTGGTGTTCGTCTGCCGCGGCTCCCATGGAGAGTTATGGCCTACGCCGTTGGGGCGGTTGTTGTCATATTTGCGGTGGGATTTATCGCGAGAGCCGTGATCCCGTTTTTTGGGCAGAGACAAATGTCGGTTGCCCCGACGCTGCCGGCGCAAATCGCATTAGCCTCATCGACGCCCGAGACTCCCACCGCGACCGCCACCACAATTCCCGCTACCTTGCGCGTCCAGCGCACCGCAATCCCAACCGAATTGGCTCAGACGCCGCTCGCCTTCTTTGTGGCACATACGCCAACTCCCACCACCGTCGTGGGAATTACGCCACATGCGGCCTACGAGGCATACTCTTCCGGGCTCCGAGCATTGGAGCGTGGCAATTATGACCAGGCTGAGGATTTCTTCGATCAGGTGCTGGATTTGGACAATACCCTGCCTGATGCGCACTACTTCAAGGGTGAAGCGCGACGACTTTACGCGATGTCGGATGATGGTGCAGACGACCGCAGCTCGCTCCTTGGCAGAGCTATCCAGTCCTACGACAACGCGATTCTAAAGGATTCGGAATATGCCCCGGCCTATTTGGGTCGCGGCCGAGCGCTCCTTGAACGAGCCGTCATTCGAGAAGGCCGGGATGCACTCAATGGCCAGGACCTACCAACAGACTATGCCAGGGCAATTGAGCTTGACCCGACCCTCGTGCAAGCCTATGTCTCTCAGGCCGAATTTATGCGTTCTGTAGGCCTGTGGAAGAGCACAGAAGAAACACTCCAAGCTGCGCTTGACGAGGGATTACGAGATCCTATCGTATATATCTTGATCGCCGAAGCTCAGCTCCATCGCGGAAAGAATGAGGCCGCGCTGGAGAACGCCATTGAAGGCAGCGGAAGCGACCCCACCGATATTGATGGGTATTTCATTTTAGGACGCACCTTCGTCCGCCTCGAGCAATATGAGCAAGCCCTTCAACCCATGCTTACGTACGTACGATATCAAAGCGATGATCATCGTGGCTGGAGCGATTTGGGCCGTACTCAATTTGAGCTGGGTGATCTGCCGCCGGCCGCATTTTCGCTGAATCAGGCGCTCACTCTCAAAGGGGACTACTCCCCGGCATATATCGGTCGCGGCTGGCTAAATCTGGAATTAGGGGAATATCAAGCTGGACTCACGGACTTCCAAAAGGCGCTTCAATTCGGGCAAGAGACCTTCGAGATGTACTTGGGCCTCGGGCATTCGTATTACCTGTTAGGCAATCTACAGGAAGGCCTGAATCAAGCCAGTACCGCCATGACGCTTGCTGCTTTAGCCAATGATTGCGAAATTCTGGATCGAGACATTTCCCGCGGATACCATCTGCGCGCGATTATAGCGGAGGCCTCGGATGAGTTGACGGATTATGCGATTCAGAATTGGGAATGGATTTTGGCGCTTGAGTGCCCAGATCCGTTCATCCGTGAGCTTGCTGAGGAACACCTGCTTATCCTGACCGGCGAAATTCCGATTCCTTCGCCAACAGCCAGCCGCACGCCGACTCCACTCGGCCCAACTCCGACGCCTTCGAGGACTCCAACGCCTGCGCCGAGCCTGACGCCAACCAACACCCCCACCCCAGCGCCCACCTCCTCTGCTTCTGCGACTCCGATGCCGCCGACAGCAACCGCTGCTTGGCCCAGCCCCACTCCCACATCCCCATTCGATCATTAATAGGCCCCACAGGCCTGTGCAGGGCGGCTCTCAATAATTGCGGCAGGAATTCCTGCATATCGAGCTAATTACATCAGGGTTGCCCGCGTATGTAGACAATCCCCCATCACTGCGCTAAAATAGCACGCTGGATCGCGGCACTATTGTGTGCCTCAAAGACTGGAAGAACCATTGGCAAATACACTATCGGCCAAAAAACGAATTCGACAGAACGAAAAACGCCGTGTGCGCAATAAGGCCGATCGGACTCGCGCCCGCAATACTGTGCGTAGTGCGCGTGCCGCACTCGAATCTGGAGATTCAGAAGCGGCCTCAGCGGCCGTTCTTCTGGCTGCAAGCGAGCTCGACCGAGCCGCGGCAAAGGGTGTTATTCATGCTAAGAACGCCTCCAGACGGAAGGGCCGGTTGATGAAGCAGCTCGCAGCCCTCGTCAAGGGATAAGACAATAGCTCGACACATGCAGCGACCTCGACGTTTGTTGTCGAGGTCTTTTCGTATCTCAATTCGATTGATTCCCTCGGTTTAGCCCTTGTTCGACGCAGAGATTCTCGAACTCACCACCAGCCTACGGCAAGCTCTCGACCGAGCCGGCATTCCATATCCGGAGAAAATCCAATGGAATCCCACCCCCTTCCGGGGCCGCTGGGGAATCGGTACGGCGGTTGCTTTCCAGGCCGCGTCGCTCGAGGGAACGGCCGATGATGTTCCTAAACGTGCTCAAGAGATTGCCGCGCTTGCCGCAAAGGACATCGCTTCGCCAGACGCATTTGAGCTTGTGCAGGCTGAGAAGGCATATATCAACGCCTACTTCGACACTGCGACCTATGCTGAGCGCGTAGTCGATTCAGTTTTGGAGTTGAAGGATGATTTTGGCAGAGGCTCCCAAAAGGGGGAGCGTCTCATGGTTGAGTATGCGCAGCCAAACACTCATCACTCCTTCCACATTGGTCACGCCAGAAATACGGTACTTGGCGAATCGCTTGCGCGACTGGTCGAGTTCGCCGGTTTTGAAACCATCCGAGCCTCCTACCCGGGCGATATCGGTTTGGGTGTGATCACATGTATGTGGGCTTATCAGAAGTTCTACGCCGGCCAAGAACCTGATGGTGTCCATGAGCGTGGCCAATGGCTGGCCAGGATCTATCACGAAGCCAGCACGCTTGTTACGCCCAAGGACGATGAAACACCTGAAGAGCGCGAACTGCGCGAGCAATACGACAAAGAGCGCCGGGAGATGTTCCTGCGCTGGGATAGCCACGATCCAGAAGTGCGCGAGCTCTGGAGGAAAACCAGAGAATGGAGCCTGAACGAGCTACACGAAATTCTGCACATGCTAGGCGCGGATATCGACGTTTATTTTTATGAAAGCGAGATGGATGAACCTGCCAAAGAAATCGTAGAGGAGCTTATTTCTCTTGGAATTGCCGAAGACGAACGACCCGACGGTACGGTATTTGTAAAGATTGATGAAAAGCTGGGCCTAGAAAAAGAGAAGTATCGTACATCGGTTCTCCTGCGAGCGGACGGCACGACACTCTATTCGGCAAAAGACCTTGCCCTGGCCAAACGCAAGTTTGATTCCTACGATGTAGATCGATCGGTTTATGTGGTTGATGTCCGACAGAGCCTGCATTTCGATCAGGCATTCAAGATTCTCGAGCTATGGGGGTTTGAGCAAGCCAAGAAGAGCCACCATCTTTCCTATGGCTTTGTCACGCTGCCGGGGGGGATGATGTCTTCCCGGCTGGGAAACGTTGTTCTCTATATGGATGTCGCTACAGAGGCGCAGCGGCGGGTACTTGACATCATCGCCGAGAAAAATCCGGCGCTCACCGAAGACGAGCGTGCTGTGGTCGCCCGCCAGGTTGGATTGGGTGCGCTGAACTACGCGCTGCTCTCAGTTGATAACACA
The DNA here is from genome assembly GCA_964482355.1 of uncultured Anaerolineaceae bacterium. Classification (GTDB taxonomy): domain Bacteria; phylum Chloroflexota; class Anaerolineae; order Anaerolineales; family E44-bin32; genus JADFRG01. The sequence continues at coordinate 16,256 of CAYZXF010000202.1, forward strand.
AAAGAAATCGTCTTCGATTGGGACAAAGCCCTGAGTTTCGAGGGACAGGCTGCCCCATATATTCAGAATGCGCACGTCAGAGCCAGCAGCATCCTGCGGAAATCTGACGGCGTAGCCGATAGTGCGAGCTTCGACTACGAGCTGCTCGAGATGGAATCGGAGCTGATCGAACGCATTTCACAGTTCCCAGAAGTGGTCCAGAGGGCTGCGCTAGAGTACAAACCGCTCCATATGTCGAACTATGCCTATGAGCTAGCCAGAACTTTCCACACCTTCTACCACTCGGTGCCTGTCTTGCGATCGGATCATCGAGAGGCGCGAGTCCGCTTGACCGCGGCCGCGAAACAGACGCTGGCCAACAGCCTGCGATTGCTTGATGTCGAGGCCCCAGACCGAATGTAGTGGGGCAGAAAGGAAGAGTTTCAAAATCTGATGAAGCCTGATCGCGTACTAATCATGGGAGCCGCGGGCCGCGATTTTCACAACTTCAATGTTTATTTTCGAGAGAACTCAGCTTACGAAGTTATAGCGTTCACCGCCACCCAGATACCAAACATCGATGGTCGAACGTACCCAGCAGAGCTAGCCGGCAAGTTGTACCCTAGCGGCATTCCAATTTATCCTGAGGACCAGCTCGAATCGCTCATCGAGTCGGAACGGATCGCGCAGGTGATATTTGCCTACAGCGATATCCGGCACACGTACGTAATGCATGTTGCCTCTCGGGTACTTGTTGCGGGGGCAGACTTTCGACTGATGGGATTGGGGTCGACCTTGCTCGAGTCCACCAAGCCGGTGGTTTCGGTCTGCGCGGCGCGCACGGGAAGCGGCAAGAGTCAAACTAGCCGAAAAGTAGCTTCCATTTTGCGGGAGCTTGGACATAAGTTGGCGGTGGTTCGCCATCCTATGCCCTATGGCGATCTCGCCGCACAGGCGGTTCAGCGATTCAGCAGCTATGAAGACCTCGACCGATACGACGCCAGCATCGAGGAGCGAGAGGAGTATGAGCCGCACTTGGCCCAAGGCTCGGTTGTGTACGCGGGCGTTGACTATGAAGCAATCCTCAGGGAAGCGGAGAAAGAGGTCGATATCGTCTTATGGGACGGGGGCAACAACGATCTTCCCTTCTTCAAGAGTGATTTGGCGATTGTGGTAGTAGATCCTCACCGACCAGGCCACGAGCTGAATTACCATCCGGGAGAAGCCAATGTTCGTGCCGCGGACCTGATCGTGATTAATAAGATCGATACTGCGGCGGAAGAAGATATCGAGATCGTACGCGAAAACGTTGCAACCTTGAATCCGGAGGCACAAGTCATCGAGGCTGCTTCTCCCATTCAGGTCGATGACCCAGATGCCATTCGCGGCAAACGCGTGATTGTGGTCGAAGACGGACCGACACTGACCCACGGTGAAATGGCCTTCGGCGCTGGCTGGATCGCGGCTCGTCGCTACGGTGCGGAGGAGATTGTGGATCCACGTCCGTTTGCCCAGGGCACTATCAAGCAGACCTATGCGAAGTACCCCACAACCGGAGCAGTCCTTCCTGCGATGGGCTATGGCAGTGAACAGATGGACGAACTGGAGCAGACCATCAACTCATCGGACGCAGATATCGTCGTCATCGGTACACCTATCGACCTCGGGCAGCTGCTGGATCTCAACAAGCCGTACCAGAACGTTCGCTATGATCTGGAAGAGATCGGCGAACCCCGTCTGCCAGAGATCCTGGAAGCACGTTTTGGCCGAGGATCTGGAGACGAGTGAGCAAAGACCAGCCAACGCTTGAATGGCCGGGCAAACAAGCGATCACCCCGCCCCCTCTTGAGCTTGTTCAAACTGCAGTTGTATTGCCCGATCCTTTATCCGAAGTGGCCGATCAACGTTTGATTCAGGGCGAGAATTTGGGGGTTATGAGCGCCCTGTTGGCCGAGTTTGAAGGCGAGATCGACCTGATCTATGCCGACCCCCCATTTCTATCTGGAAAGTCATACCGTGTACGAACCGGTCAGGGGGAAGACTCCCGCCAGCCCGAAGGCTGGAAGACTGCCGAAGGGTTCCGCGACGAGTGGAACGATCGCGCTGAATATCTCAACATGCTTTATTCTCGACTCCGACTCATGCACGCCTTGCTGTCAGACGCGGGTACGCTCTACTTGCATTTAGATTGGCATGCGGCGGGGTACGCCCGCGTGCTTTTGGACGAAGTATTCGGCCCTGAGCGCCTACTAAATGAGATTATCTGGACCTATCACGGCCCCTCCCCCATACGGAGTGCATTCAAGCGAAAACACGACACGATCTATGTCTATACGAAGTCCAAGGAGTACACCTTCAACGCCGATGATGTGCGCGTACCCTACAACGAATCGACGGTAAAGACCTTCTCCTCGGCTAAGGCCGGCTTTGGCAAACGCCCCGATCTGGAGCGGGGGAAAGTACCTGAAGACTGGTGGTATTTCCCAGTCGTGGCACGAATGCACCGGGAGCGGACCGGTTACCCCACCCAGAAGCCGGAAGCTCTGCTTGAGCGGATCATCCTCGCCTCAAGCCATCCTGGTGACCTTGTCGCAGATTTTTTCAGCGGATCTGGGACAACGGCAGCAATCGCGCGTCGATTGAGCCGAGGGTGGCTGGCCTGCGACATCTCACCTATAGCCATAAACACCACGCGTCGACGCCTGCTGCTCGAACCGGATGCGGGAGGCTTTAGCGTGTGGGTAGATAAGGCTGCTCAAAATCCGCACATGCTCCATCCGAGGATCCAGATCAAGGCTAATAATCTGGATGTAGAAGCACAGCTGGCAGACTTCGATCCGGAGTCACTAACTAGTTTGGAGCTGGATTGGAACTTTGACGGACGGTTGTTTCGCAGCGAAGCTCAATCCGTGCGGGGATGGCGGCAGGATCAAATCAAAACTCGGCTTGACCACTCGTATTCGGAGGCGGGCAGCTATGTGGTTGCCGCGCGTGCGGTGGATGCGGAGGGTAAGACGGGCATCGCTACAGAGAGGGTAGAGGTCGCGTAGCTGAGCGTTCGCTCAGTTTGGAAGGTCGAACCGATAGCCCATCCCGCGAATCGTGTGCAGAAATTCAGGCTTGGCGGGGTCCAGCTCGATCGCATGGCGGAGCCAGCTCATGTGTACATCAAGCGTGCGGGTATCACCCGTGTAGTCGGTAAGCCACACCTCTCTGATTAATTTCTTCCGAGTGAGCAACTTCCCAGGGTTGTGCATAAATAACTCAAGCAGCTTTGATTGCTTTGGCGTCAGTCTGGCCTCTTTGCCATTGACCCGGACCTTCCGCTGCGCCAGATTTAGCTTGACCGGGCCTGCCTGCAGAACATAGCGCTCATCGCCGGGAAGAAGTCGAATGACGCGGTTAACAAGTTTACGAGGGGTGAATGGTTGTACGAGCGTTACGCTCGATCCGTTTCCGGGATCGACTAGAGTCCCGCTCGGTGAAATAAGGATGATGGGAATGCCGTTGAGCCCGGCGCGCGCGGCTCGCGACATTCGAGACCCGCTTGTCCGCATCGATGCAGCATCCAGTATTAAAACGTCCGGAGAGGTTTTCGCCGCGGCTTTGATTCCATTATCAACTTTGTGATGGACGGTGACATCGAACCCTTTTTTCTCGAGGGCCGAGGCGAATGAGGGTGCGCTCGGACGACCGCTCTCAATTAGTAGGATTTTCGCTATCGCCATTCAGTGCGGTCCCCAGCTAAAAGAACTCGGCAGCGCGGAATGCTCACGCTGCCTGTAGATGGTCATTATACATGAGCGACATTGGCGCATCAATGAGACTTTCGATATGCGGTTATCAGTTGCTTAATTCTTTAAGAGAGGGTATCTGCTCACTGGAGCGGATGCGACTAATCCCGCCACCCTCCGCGCGATCGCGGCCCCCGGAAAACCCTCGGAACGGCTCTTCACCGAGTCGAGCCATTAACGAGTCGGCGTAGGCAACCGGTCCGGCCCACAGCGCCAACGGGCTCAGAATCTCCCGCAGAGATTTTAAGCCGTAGCTCCAGTCGCTGTTGATAAACGTGCGGCCAATGCCTTCTGCAGCCTGCTCGATTTCAAGCTCGCGTCCCAAAGCCCGACCTTTCGCGCTCAGCATCCATACCGGAAGCCGGGGAGGATCATTAAAATACTCGAGGTGCGCCCACTCCTCAACGTCCTGGGAAGACGCCGACTGGCCCGCAGCCTCAATTACCTTTGCCGCGGCAAACATGGCCGCTCCCCGAGCCGGTCCTGCACCCAGGAACAAGATCGGCTGACCATGGTCGATCTTTTGCGCCGCCTCATGCCCTTTCGCTTGCTCGCCATCTCCCCACTCGGCGAAGGCGGCCGGCATCGTATTCAGATACTGGTCGATTTGTTGCTGAAGCTGACGATCCGCCAGCTCCGCTCCAATCGCATATCCAGCCAGGAGGGCTGCGAGGTAGCTGATAAGCCCCGGGCCGTGAGGTTGCTTTGGAAGTTCCAGAGCAAAGACATCATTGGCCAGAGTGGCGAGCGTGCTCGCCGAATCTGTGGTGATCGCCAGTGTCTGTGCGCCCAGGTCTTGCGCAAGGCGGATCGCTTCGATCGTACGCGCGGTTTCCCCGGAAGCAGAAATTCCAACTACCAGGAGGTTTTCGCCGATCGATCGGGGGATCGCATACCGGGCGGCTTCCATCGCGTGCAGCCCATGCGCGATGCGTCCGGTCCATTCTGACAGCGCGTACGAGAGTGCATAAGCCGCGTGATGCGAGTCGCCGCAACCGCAAAAGATTATTTCGTGAAACTCGGTGTTCGAGAGTTGCGAGGCACGATCTCTGGCCTGAGGCCAAGCTTCCCGAATGAATTGAGGCGCTGATGCGGTTTGAAGAGCTAGTGAGGTAGGCAAGTCAGTATAATGCGAGGATGTCCGTCCGCTACCTTATTATCGGGGGGCTACGGGAAGATTATTGTATCACCCACGATGGTCAGGCCCGATCAGGCGTTCTCGGAGGCAACGCGGTCTATGCGGCTACTGGCGCAGCTGTATGGTCAGATTCGGTTGGGATTCTCGGGCGGGTGGGCTCTAATTTCCCTTCGAGTTGGTTGGAGCAGATCGCGGCATCTGGGCTGGATACGAGCGGCGTCACGGTGCTGCCCAGCCCGCAGGACACCCGAACATTCTATGCCTATCGCTCGCTCGAGGAGCGAGTTGATACGAACCCAAACCTACATTACCAACGTGCGGGGCTTCCCATCCCCAAGGCGCTTATGGATTACGTCTCCTCCACCGAGGGGCAGCGGTCGAAGGACAGCTTCGGACCGCTTGCGTTCCGACCCAAGGATCTTCCAGACACGGTGGAGGCGGCGGTTGCCGCACATATGGCTCCAGGAGACTATCTTACTCACAGCATCGTGCCCGCTCGACTGCGTGAGCTGGGGGTTGGGATGGTAGTCGTTGATCCCTCCGCCCGCTACATGGAACCTGAGTTCCGCAAGGAGCTGCCAGACCTTCTCAATGGGCTGGCGGCATTTCTTCCAAGCGAACTGGAGGCAACATCGTACTTTCAACCTCGGCCGCCGGATCTCTGGGAGATGGCCGAGAGTCTTTCCGAGCTAGGCTGCCCAATCGTTGGCATAAAACGAGGCGGCGCAGGGATCTTCCTCTGGGATCAGGCAAATCATCAGCGTATTCTCATCCCGGCCTATCCGTCTCGAGTGGTCGACGTAACCGGAGCAGGTGATGCTTTCTGCGGCGGCTTCTTGGTTGGGTTGAGCGAAACCGGCGACGTGCTTGAGGCCGGGCTAAGGGGCAGCGTATCTGCCTCACTCGCGATCGAAGGCGCCGGGGCACTCTATGCGATGGGTGCTGCACCCGGTCTGCCGCAAGCCAGGCTCGAAGCACTCCGATCCAGGGCACGCTTGATCTAGCGATGAATCTAGATCGCTGGATCGAACGCACGCTCGAAATCCAGTCCATTCCCGCTCCGACGTTTGGTGAAGCCGAGCGAGCCGAATTCCTAAGATCCAAGTTCGAGGAGTTGGGAGTGACACAGCTGGCCCTGGACGATATCGGCAATTTATACGCTCAAATCCCGGGGGAGAATGCCCCTCCGCTCATCGTTTCTGCCCATCTCGACACCGTTTTCGCCGGACACACGGATCTGACCTATCGAAGAACCCGATCGCGCTTGACCGGTCCGGGCGTCGGGGACAACTCGGTAGCCCTGGCGGCCTTGCTGGAACTTAGCGAAGATTTAGGCTCTCTCAGGCTTGCAGGCGATGTGTGGCTGGTGGCAAATGTAGGCGAAGAGGGGCTGGGAAACCTGCGAGGCATGAGGGAAGTCGTCGCTCGCTTTGGAGAAAAGGTCACTGCCTATGTCATCCTGGAAGGCATGGCACTAGGGCACATTTATCATCGTGCGCTCCCGGTCCGTAGATATCGCATAACGCTCCGAGCGGAAGGCGGCCACTCCTGGATCCATGCCGGTCGGACTTCGGCCATACACAAACTGATAGAGGTAGGGAGCCAACTTCTAGACCTACAACTGCCTAGTAACCCTCGTACCACGCTGAACATTGGTCGGATCGAGGGGGGGCGTTCTATTAACAGCATTGCTGATTTGGCCATGCTTGAAATTGATATGCGCTCAGAATCGGAAACCGCCCTCAATGATATGGATAAGCGTTTGAGGAGACTCGTAAGAGACGTCCGCCTTACCGATGCAGAAATTGAGTTGACCCAGGTAGGCTCGCGACCCGGTGGGGAATTGGCGGCCGACCACCCACTTGTGCTGGCTGCTCTCAGCTCACTTGAAAAATCCGGCGAACGGGAGGCCTACCTTGAGTTCGGCTCAACCGATGCCAGCGTGCCGCTCAATCGAGGCTTCCCCGCAGTTTGCGTCGGGATCACCAAGGGTGGAGAGGCTCATACCATTCGCGAATACATTGAGATTCGACCCATGCGGAAGGGATACTCGGCGGTGCTCGATCTCATAGAGGCTGCTTTTTCACTAAATGGGAAGTCGAGCTAATCGGCGCTCGCAGCTTTAAGTCTCAAGGAGTCGCCGAAGGCGTAGCGATATCCGCAACCGAAAATCGAGTAGACACAATCCAATTCGTTCCGAGAAACATCTGAACCTCATATTCGCCCGGGAGCCAGCCGTTTTCGGGCCGGCATTCCGTGTAGCCATAGCCGCCGGTTCCCCCATCCCAGGGTTTTGTCTCTGAACACACGATCTGGGAATTTAAGTACCAAATCGCGGTCCAGCGCACTCCGTCATCGAGGAAATTGTACGTAAAGGCCCCATAAAGAATATCAATCGGATTCTCAAAATCTATGGCGGGGCCGATCGCTCGATTTAAAATGTCCAATCGTCGACCCATCTCAATTGAGCTGAACGCGGCCTCCGGGCGAGGCGTAATGGTCTCTCTGAATAACACGGTCAGTCCTTCGGGAATTGCGGGGGTTGCGGTGACCGATGGAGTAGGGGTAACGCTCGCGGTAGGAGTAATGGAGGCGGTTGGCGTGATCGATGGAGTCAGGGTCAGAGTTGGGGTCGGCGTCTCTGATGGTTTTGGTGTGTCCGAGGGAATAGGCGTAATGATCACGGCTGCCGCCTGTGACCCGAATAGCCTGGTTACCAGCCCAAAGAACCCAAGAGCAAATCCAAGCAGGATGAGGCGCCACCCTTCCCTGATTCTCTGTTGGCGCAGACCAAAAAATGGCACCGCTTGAGCTCCACGCAGCCGACGCCACCCAAGCCAGAGGAAAATGGGCATGGATATGGTTAGTACGGCCACCAATATGGCAATAGTGGAATCGATCGATCCCAGAAGGAGTTCTCCGATCGGGTATTTATATTTGGTGCGCTAAGATTCGGGGCTGGGCTAGATTGAGATCCTTCGCTGCGGTGTTATCAGCGAACGGTGAAGTAGGTGAAATGGAACTGGATCTTGCCCTCTCTCAGACCCAGTGTATCGTTTCCGTCTACCACCTGTCCACGAGAGCTCTGCGCGGTCCAAGTGTAATGCCGTGTGCTCCCAGAGCCCGCCTTCCCGGTAATTTCAAATTTTGCCCCGGGGAGTGTCTCGTGCATCAACTTTCCATACCAATCCGCGATGGCCTGGCGCGAGAATATTGTCTGTTTTCCCGTGACATGCGCGGCATTTTCGGCGTATAGCCCTGCCACCAGCTCTCGGTCATGCTGGTTCAACCGCCCGATCAATCGCTCGGGCATATCGGCTATCGGAGGATCAGTGGGCCAGTCAAAATCCGATACTGCCCCCCAAAGGTCATTGTAGGCGGGCCGAGTTCCCACATCCCAGCTCCAGGCATTCGCTGCGCTTAGGCCCATCTCCTTGGCCTTGGCGAAGAAGCGGGTAATTTCATCCGCGGTCGGGCGCCAATTTCCCCTTCCATAAATGGGAGCGGTGGGAATGATCGGCCGAGCAGGATTGAGGGCCATATATTGCTCGACACAAATCTCAAGTTGAGTTTCGGGGTTGTGGCGCTGTTCATAGTAGACCTGCGGCATGGCATAGTCACATCCAGCCATAAATTCGGCGAACGGCAAGCTTCGGTGAAGTTTGGGGAATCGGTAGGTGCTCAACGCAATCGGCAGCTCGGGCAGCGCCGCTCTGAGCTCATTCATGTATCGCGTGGCGGCGGTCCGCTTGCTTTCGGACTGATATTCAGCTTCGGCATCGATCACGAAGCCATCCATGCCGAGCGCCTTCGTCCGCTGGATGGCAAGCTGTGCCTCTCCAATCGGATTGCGGCCGCGGACATATTGCCATCCCCAGACTTCGATCCCTTCCTCCTTCAAGGCTTGCAGCACCGGAGGAATATAATCGTATTTGGTTTTGGGGTCGATGTTATAGCTCCAATAGTCCCCGTCTGCGATCTTGATGAGAACGTGAGAGAGTCCAGCTGCCTTGGCTTTGGCCGCGATCACCTCCGGGTCGCCGCCGTCGCACTTCCAGAGCTGCCAAATGAATAGCCCTTTTCCGCGCAGCGTCACTCCGAATCCTCCACAGACCGCTTGCTCATGCTTCCTGCGCGTCTCAGCGCTTGATGCCCATATTTTTCTCGGATATCGTCTACTGCCTTTAACAAATTGTGGTCCTGCTCCCAACCGTGATCGAACAGCTCTAGCTGGCGCATGGGAGGCCCTAAATCTGCGATTCCGACCCCCAGCAGCCGTACTGCTTTCCCCGGCCGCCAGTTGTCTCTAAACAGTTTGAGTGCCGCAGCATAGATCTCTCCATCCTGGTCAGTGGGCTGATTCAGCCGCTTCTGCCGTGTGAAAGTCGAAAAATCTGGCCATCGAAGCTTGATCCGTACCGTCGAACCCATCATGCCAGCTTTCCTTACCCGAGTTCCCACGCGCTCGCTCAGGTGAAGGAGGTGTCGGCGCAATTCCTGCATGGAATCTACGTCCTTAGGGAAGGTTCGCTCGGCAGATACCGAACGCTGATCATGCAGCTCCTGAACGGGCCGTTCATCAATCCCCCTTGCCCTAGCTGCAAGATCTGTGCCTCTTGAGCCAAAGAGCTCCTGCAATCGAAGCTCTGGCATCGCAGCGAGGTCCCCTATCGTTCGGATGCCCTGCTGCTTAAATCGCTGGGACGACTTGGGTCCCACGCCCCACATCATGCTGACCGGAAGCGGCGCCAGGAAGGAGGCTTCCTTTCCCGGAGGAACCACGATCAGCCCCCGCGGTTTGCCAACTTCAGTAGCGATCTTTGCCACCAGCTTGTTGGTCGCGATTCCCCACGAGGTCTGCAGCTCGAACCGTTTTAGAACTTCAGCTCGCATCTCTGAGGCGGCTTGCTCCCCACCCCGCGGATCATCGCTGACGTCCAGAAAGCCTTCGTCGATCGAGATCTGCTGCATTACAGGAACCGCGCCGCGCAAGTAACGCATGACCTGGCGTGAATGCTCCGAGTAATCCGCATGATTGGAGCTGACTACAATCAGGTCTGGGTGCAGTCTGATGGCGCGTGACATTGGCATGGCTGACTTGATACCAAATTTGCGCGCGGGATAGGAGGCAGAGGTGACCACCCCTCGGCCTTCAGGGCTGCCCCCTACGACGAAAGCCTTGCCCTTGAGGTCTGGATTGCGAATTTCTTCTACGGAGCAAAAGAAGGCGTCCAAGTCGACGTGGAGTATCTGTCTCAATTCAATCGAACCTCTCGATTAGATTCAGGCGATTACAGTAAGATTATGCCCGAAGGGCACCGAAGGGCACCGAAGGGCATCAGAAGATCAACGAAAGGGTTCGGATTGTGGAAACGCGACAAGAAGCTGCATTGTCGAAGTTTGAAAGTAATCCTAGAGTCAGCAAGATCCGACTAATCGTTTCTTACGACGCCTGTCCCGCGTGTCGGCGACAGGAGGGCGAATACAACAAAGGCAATGTCCCGGGACTACCTACGCGAGGCTGTTCTCATGCCTTGAAATGCCGCTGCTTTTACGAACCTACACTAACTGAAATTTTTCCGTAATCAGCCACGTTTAAGCATCCAATCACGAGCAAATTCCAACGCTTCGGAACCGTTGGCAATTCGAGCTTCAACTTGTTCTTCAGCCATCGCAGCTAACAACTCTCCGATGATGGGGCCCGGCTGGAGATTCAGAGCGGCAGCAAGCTTGTCCCCCCGAACGAGCTGGGGAGGCGCTACGATCTGATCATGCTGCTCAAACCATGCCTCGAACAATTTTTGCGCGATGTTGACCTGCATCTCCCATCGATCTTGAGTTGGAGACTCCGACAGTGAGATCGCCAGGTACAACAAAGCCGCTTCAATTCCATTCACTCCGCAATCTCGGAAGTAGCGATGCGCGCCCAGATCCGTGATGTCACCCTCCAAATCCGCGGCTCTGAGACGACATCCGGCGAGCGCACGAGCCAATCCAGCCTCGGCCTTGCTGTAGCGCAGTTCGCGAGCGCTCGCGTAGGCCGAGCCTTTTGCATCCGTTACTTCGGTGTGCAACGCTGCCAGGGACAGAATCTGGCTGGAACGATGGCCGCCCGTTATTGTTGCATTGAGATGACTATCCAGCCTTGCCCGGTAGCGGCCAAGCTTCAAAGAAAGTTCGGCGAGCGGAAGATTGCCCACCTGGTCCGGTTCGGAGATGGCTCCCAGCATTTCGGCCAACCTGTCGACAACCCTTAGCGTTCGGTCCCACGCTTCAGATGTCAGCGCGGCCTGCCTCGGCAGTACGCTCGGCAGCAGCTCTAACCTTCGCATGAGCCGCATGGCGGTTGCCATCCAATCAGATCCAAGCATTTTGGATAGCTCGTCTCTCCGTCGTTCTGCCGCACACGCGGACAAATCCTCTGCAGATTCGCGAATTTGGTCCTTTGTTTGGTTTTCGATCCGGAGAGTAAGGCTGGTGGACAAACGAATCGCTCTTAGCGATCGAATGGCATCTTTCTGTATTGAATCGATCGCACTTGCGCGCAGGATTTTATCTTTGAGATCCTGGAGGCCCCCCAAGGGGTCAATCAGACGATCTGGTTGGTCGAGATCAACCGCCATCGAATTTACTGAGAAGTCTCGAAGCTTAAGATCGGCTTCAAGCGTCGGCGCCCTAAGGCGGGCAAAATCAAGCGTGGCCTGCTCTGGAAGCATCACCCGCGCGGCATCTCGCTGCTCGTCCAAGACGTAGCATGGAACGCCCATCGCGTCTGCTAATCCACGGGCGAGCGAAATTGCATCGCCGTTCACAGCAAAATCGAGATCCGGTTGGATTATTTTAAGGAAATGGTCGCGCAGCGCTCCACCGACCAGCCAAACCTGTTGATCGTTGGAGTTCGACCGAATGAGTTCGGCCAGGTCTGATTCCAGGAGCTGTTCAACTAGCGTCGGCAAACTCAGAAACTTTATCGGAACGAAGAACGCCGATGAAAGGCAGATTGCGATAGTACTCATCGAGATCCAGTCCATAACCAAAGACAAACTTATTTGGGATTTCGAAGCCCCGGTAGTCGATAGGAACCTCGGACTCTCTGCGCTCAGGCTTGTCCAGCAGCGTACACACCTTCAGCGACTTCGGCCGGCGTACATTGAGAAGCTCAAGAACGGAAGCGATCGTGTTCCCGCTATCGATGATGTCCTCCACCAGAAGCACATGGCGATCCTCGATGGAGGTCGTCAGATCCAGCGTGATCCGCACCTGGCCTTTAGATTGTCGAGCGCCGGCGCCGTAGGAAGAGACGGCCATAAAGTCGATGCTGTGCGGCAGGCTGATCTCACGCATGAGATCCGTGAGAAACATCACTCCACCGCGCAAAATACATATCAGCAGCAGATCCTCGCCTGCATAATCGGCGCTAATCTCCAGGCCAAGCGCACGAATGCGATCCTTCAGCTGCTCCTCGCTGATCAGGATCTCCTCCAAATACTCCTGATAGTCCTTCATTCGGGCACCTGGTGATGCTCTCGGCATCGTGCCTCATACATCTCACTCGCCCCCACCACGACGATCGGGTCCGAGGCGCGGGCGGGCGCATTGTCAATCAGGCGTTGCGTCCGAGAGGCCGGCTTCCCACAAACCATGCAAATGGCATGCAGTTTGTTGACTCGTTCGGCAGTTGCCATGAGCCGCGGTATGGGGCCAAAGGGGTTGCCCCGAAAGTCAGTGTCAAGTCCCGCAACAATCACCCGTCTTCCTTCATCCGCCATATCGCGACAGACCTTCAAGATCATGTCGTCGAAAAATTGCGCTTCATCAATCGCAACCAGAGTCGTATCTCCATCGATCTGATCCAGGATCACCTCCACATTCTCAATTGGGGTGGCCTCGAATTGGCCTCCCGCATGCGAGGTGAGCATCTCGATTTCGTAGCGATCATCGATGAGCGGCTTGAAGACCTGCACCTTCTGACGGGCGATCGTTGCGCGTCTCAGGCGCCGGATCAACTCGTCCGTCTTTCCACTGAACATCGACCCGGTAATCACTTCTAATGATCCTGTCAATCTAACCACCCTTTAGATACGAAAAAGGCAGGTGCTCACGGCACCTGCCTTGAGTTTACTTCAAAGCTGTAGCGCTAAGCCTGTGGCTCCTCGGAAAATTCTGGCAGCTCAAAACCACGCGCTTTCATTCGGCGTTTTAGATCCGCCAGGCTCTTCCGCCCAAAGTTATCGATCTCAAGCAACGCCATGTCGCCCTTTGCCATCAATGCCAATGCCTGGCCAGCGTCGGTAACACCTGCTTTTTCAAGCGCGGTCTGCGCCCGCTTGCCAATATCGAGTTCGGCGATCGGGGTGTCGGGAGAAACCTTAGCTGCTTCTCGATTCTTCGCATCCTGAATGTATCCTTCTCGAGCCTCCAGTTTGCGGTAGAAGCGATCGACCTGCCCCTCGGTGTCCACGATTCGCTGTTCACCGGTGTAGAAGGGGTGGCAGTCGGAGCATATGTCGGTGTGGATCATTTCTACCGTGGAGCCCGTCGTCCATGAGTTCCCGCAGGAACAGACTATGGTAGCTTCTGTAAAGTATTCTGGATGAATGCCGGGCTTCATTAGGCCGCCTCCATCACATTGACCCGCTTTTTTCCTCCGCGGGCGTAGTCATACATCACCGTGCCATCGGCTGTTGCGAAGAGCGTATCATCTGAACCCTTGCCGACATTCAGCCCAGGATGGATGCGAGTGCCCCGCTGGCGGACGAGGATGTTGCCAGAACGTACCAGCTGTCCGCCGAACCGCTTCACACCCAATCGTTGCGATTGACTGTCGCGCCCGTTGCGGCTCGATCCGCCACCTTTTTTATGTGCCATAACCTTTTCCCTTAGTCTTTCTTTTTTGCTTTCGGCTTGCTCGTACTTTTATTTTCCGAAGCGCTCGCGCTCTTCTTTGTTGAAGTGCTCGTGCTCTTCTCGCTCGAGCCAGCCGCCTTTGAGCTGCTCGATTTGCTTTTGCCACCGGCCTTCTTGGGTTTGCTTGTGCTCGATTTGCTCTTCGTTTCAGCCTTCCTTGTTGCTTCAGCGGCTGCTAATCCAACGCTCTCAATTTCTATATGGGTTAGCAGCTGCCGGTGCCCCTGCGTGCGTCGGTAACGCTGCTTGGGCTTGAACTTGAAGACCGTGATCTTCTTACCCTTCGGATGGCCCTGGACCTTACCCTTGACGCTGGCGCCCTTGACGAAAGGCGCGCCGACCTCCACTTTCTTTCCATCGGAGACCAGCAAGACATCTTTGAAGACAATCGGCTTGCCGACTTCAAGCGACATTCGGTCCACCTCAATGAGGCTTCCCTCTTGCGCCAGATACTGCTTACCACTGTGTTCGACGATTGCGTATTTCATTCGGTGCTCTTCTCAATCTGTCCGACGGAACATTATAAAGGCCCGCAAAACGCGATGTCAACCTTCGTGCGGCCTTGGGCGTGGTGCACAGCCATCCGCCATTAGCGCTTCGTACATGATCCCCAGAAGTTCGCGACTTCCGGGGATCATTGTGTTCGTTAGAATGTACAGCCGGCTAGTTAGTCAGCCGCGACCATTTCCGCTTCAGGGACTTCGACGACCTCCGGCTCGGGTTCCGGTTCTTTTTGTATCGGTTCGAGCTCGCCGTCGATGCGTTCGTCGTGAAGAACGACTTCCTCACCAGGAAATCCGGTTCCGGCAGGAATTAGTTTCCCGATGATCACGTTCTCTTTGAGCCCTCGCAGGTAGTCCACCTTGCCCTCAATGGCTGCCCCGGCCAGCACCTTGATGGTGTGCTGGAACGAAGAGGCCGACAGGAAAGATTCGGTGCTCAGCGAAGCCTTCGAGATTCCGAGCAGAACTTCAATCGATCGAGCGGGCGACTTTCCTTCCTTCAGAATTTGCTCATTCAGGCGCAGTAAATACCGGCGATCCACGAGATCGCCTGGAAGGAGCTCTGTATCTCCAGCATGCGAAATCTGTACCTTCGACAGCATCTTCCGAAGGATCACTTCGAAGTGCTTGTCATTGATGTTTTGGCCCTGCGATCGATACACCTGCTGCACTTCAGTCAACAGGTAGAGCTCGGTGGCCTCCCGACCTAAGATCATGAGAATTCGGTGCGGATTTAGAGATCCATCTGTCAATTGATCCCCAGCCTTGACCTTGTCTCCATGCTTCACGAGCAACCGAGCACTGGCCGGAACGTCGTAATCGACCTCATCATTTTGTTCGTAAGAGATTATTACGACCCGGTCCTTGACGTTGGCTTTGCCTCCATGGCTGGCGGTGATCTGTGAGTCACCGCGACTCGCGATGAGATCACCCGCCTCCACCTCGTCGCCATCCTCGGTCTGGAGCGACCAATTGCCTGGGACCTTGTATTCATCGTGCAGCATCTGACTGATTTCGATGTGAACAACGCGCTGTCCATCGGGCGTATTGGGAGCAAGGATTTCGACTGTTCCTTCGATTTCGGAAGTGATCGCTTCGCCTTTGGGCTTCTTGCGCGCCTCGAATAATTCTTCAACGCGTGGAAGACCGGTTGTGATATCCGCACCAGCCGCTACACCACCGGTGTGGAAAGTACGCAGCGTTAGCTGGGTTCCAGGCTCGCCGATCGATTGGGCAGCAACGATTCCCACCGCTGCCCCCAGCTCCACCCGATGGCCCCTACCCAGATCCATCCCGTAACACTCGGCACACAGCCCAAACTGCAATTCACAGGTAACTGGTGAGCGAACCACGACTCCATCAGGCAGAACATCTCCAATACGCTCCGCCGCCTTGCCGTCCAACAATTCTCCTCGACGATAGATCACTTCGCCGGTTTCTGGATCTGCCACTGCTTTGGCCAACACGCGGCCAATCACACGCGCGGAAAAGTCCTGACCTGCGACATCGTCGGCCGATCGCAGGATGATTCCTAACTCCGTCCCGCAATCCTCAGAATTGATGATCACGTCCTGCGCGACATCCACCAGTCGCCGCGTTAGGTAGCCGGCATCGGCAGTGCGCAAGGCCGTATCGGTGAGTCCTTTGCGCGCTCCATGGGTGGAGATGAAGTATTCGAGTGTGTTCAGTCCGTCTCGGAAGTTGGACCGAATGGGAAGCGGGATGATCCGGCCAGAGGGATCGGCCATCAACCCACGCATCCCTGCTAACTGTGAAATTGGACCAAAGCCGCCCTTGGTCGCACCCGAGATTGCCATCGTGCTTAAATTTCCTGCTGGATCCATTCCGGCTTTGACAGCGGCTGCAACTTCAGCGGTGGTTGCTTGCCAAAGCTCGATGATACGCTCATTCTGCTCCTGTTTGGTGAGCAGTCCACGCTGGAAATCATTCCGCACCTCCTCGGCCGCTTCCTGGGTGCGAGCGATGATCTCACCCTTCTCTTCTGGCACCGTGATGTCTGAAACAGAAATTGAGGTTCCGGATTGGGTAGCGTATTCGAAGCCGATGTCCTTGATCGCGTCCACGACAGCTGGCGTTCCCTCTTCCTTCAGCTGATTGTATATTTCGCCGACCAGCGATTGCATGGCTTCCTTGTCCAGGACTTTGTTCACGAAACGCAACTCTTCGGGAAGGACGCTGTTGAATATCGCGCGTCCAACGGTGGTGTCGACCACCCGCACTTCAGCCTGCTCCATGCGAATGCCGTCATCGTCATACCAGGTGGCAATCTGGAGCTTGATGGGAGCATGTAGATCGACCTGTCGCAGCGCCCAGGCCATCTCAACTTCATCTACGCTCGCAAAGGCCCGACCTTCACCCTTGCGGCCTTTGCCCTCAACCTGCATGGTCAGGTAGTACACACCCAGGACCATATCCTTGGTCGGAGTCACGATAGGTTCTCCGTCTGCGGGCTTAAGTAGGTTCACGCTGGACAGCATGAGTTCACGGGCTTCTGTCACTGCGCGGCTGGAGAGCGGTACGTGTACCGACATCTGGTCGCCGTCAAAGTCCGCGTTGAACGCGGCGCACACGAGTGGGTGCAATTGAATAGCTTTGCCCTCCACAATCACAGGCTCGAAGGCCTGGATTCCCAGACGATGCAGGGTCGGAGCGCGGTTTAGAAGTACCGGCCGATCCTTGATTACTTCCTCAAGAACCTCCCATACCTCTGGGCGCTCGCGCTCGATAATGCGCTTGGCGCCTTTCACATTCGCGGCATAGTTGTAGAGCACCAGTTTGGAAATTACGAACGGCCGATATAGCTCTAGTGCCATGGTTTTTGGAAGACCGCATTGATCCAGCTTAAGATGTGGGCCGATCACAATCACCGATCGCCCGGAGTAATCCACACGCTTTCCGAGCAGATTCCGGCGGAAGCGCCCCTTCTTGCCTTTGAGCATGTCGCTGAGCGACTTCAGCTCGCGGCGGCCTCTGCGCGAGAGCGCCTTGCCGCGCTGCGCATTATCGATCAACGAGTCGACCGCCTCCTGGAGCATCCGCTTTTCGTTTCGAACGATGACGTCCGGTGCGCCCAACTCGACCAATCGCTTCAGGCGATTGTTCCGGTTGATCACCCGACGATAGAGATCGTTCAGATCGGAAGTGGCGAATCGCCCACCATCAAGCTGCACCATGGGTCGCAGATCGGGCGGGATCACCGGCAGCACAGTCAGAATCATCCACTCAGGTTTGTTTCCCGAACGGCGGAAGGCCTCAACCACCGTAAGCCGCTTGGTGGCCTTCTTACGGCGCTGCTTGCTCTTTGTGGTGCGAATCTCTTCCCAGAGCTCAACCCTCAGCTTATCCAGGTCCAGCCGTTGGAGAATATCGTAGAAGGCCTCAGCACCCATGTCGGCTCGGAACACCTGCCCCCAGCCCGATTTCAGTTCCCGGTATCGAGTTTCGCCGAGAAACATCATCTGGGTAATGCCTTCGATTTCCTCGCGCTCTTTCATCAACTCTTCGATCTGCGCCAGGTTATCTTTTTGAGGAGCTCCCTTGACTTCTTCGGTCTCGCGATCCGCGACTTCCTTGACCTCTTCGATTTCGGCCGTGACTTCTTCAAGCTTCATATCGAGCTTGGCCTTGGCGACGCCCTCAACTTCTTCCAGCCGTTCACTTACAAACTTTTGAACTGCTGCGATGTGATCCTTGGAGATCGTCTCACCTTTCTCCGCAATCTGTTGATTGACGGCCTTGAATTCGATCGCTACGCGAATCGACTTGCCAGATTTATCTCGTAAATCACGCTCCAGTCGCTGACCTTCCCGAATAATGGGGTCTATCTGCTCAGCAACTTCCTCTTCGTACGCTATTTTGAGCGCCTTCTGGTCGTCCTTCAGCTGCTCCAGCTTTTCCTTCTCTTGAGTTTTGATTTCCTCCAGCCGCTCATCAACCGCCTCATTCTGAGCTTCCTGCTGGCCAGTAATCTTTTCGTCGATTCGTTTGATTGCCTTACGGCGCGCTTCTTCGTCGACGTGGGTGACGATGTACTGCGCGAAATAAAGCACTCGGTCAAGATTACGTCGGGAGATGTCGAGCAACAAACCTAAATAAGAAGGGACGCGACGCGTGTACCAGACATGAGCGACTGGAGCGGCCAGGGTAATATGACCCATCCGCTCTCGACGCACCGATGCTCGGGTCACTTCGACGCCGCACTTCTCGCAGGTTATGCCTTTAAATCGGATGTTCTTGTACTTGCCGCAGTAGCACTGCCAATCTTTGGTGGGGCCAAAGATCGCTTCACAGAACAGCCCGTCTTTTTCGGGACGCAGGCGCCGGTAGTTGATGGTTTCCGGCTTCAATACCTCGCCATACGACCAGCTACCGATGGTGTCCGGCGATGCCAGGCTGATTCGTAACGCTCGAAACCTCTTAGATTCCACGCGTTGACCTCCGCTTTGTGGTTAGATTAGTAGATCGACGAATTTCGAACAAACGTGCTAGAACCGCCACAACCAAAACCAGCGCTCAAGCTCACCGGCTTTGAGCGCTGTCAGGCACAAACTTCGCGGCGATCCTTTGCCATGTAACCCTAAATTATACGCCGTGTTTTACGAAAGTCAAGAACGTTCCATACCGCCTGATACGACTTGTTTCTGCTGAATCAGCATCGGAATCGCGATCGTGAACTTGCTTCCCATCCCGAGCCGGCTTTCGACGCTTACCCTCCCCTTGTGTTGTTCAACAATCGACTTGACAATTGCTAAACCAAGTCCAGAACCCTTCGTATCATCCTTCCCGAGTCTGAAGAATTTCTCGAATAACCGGGGTTGATCAGCGGGTGCGATACCAACCCCCGTGTCTTCCACTTGAATGATCTGTCGACCATCAACCTGCTCGGCCCGCAGGATCACTCGACCGCCAGAATCGGTGTATTTAATGGCGTTGTCCACCAGGTTGGATACGGCTTGTCGCAGCAACATTGGATCTGCCTGCAATGGCTGCATTGAGTCATCGAGTTCAATCTCAAGCGACACGCGCTTGTTGAGCGCTTGCGGCCGGAAAGTATTGAGGATGTCTTGAGCCACAAGCGAGATTTCTACCGGTTCAGGCGAGAGGCCGATGCCGGTTTCGATCCGACCCAGGTCCAGCAAATCCTCGACCAACTTACTCATGCGATCGACGCTGGTTAGAATCTTGTCCAAAAATTCCTGCTGCTGCTCATTGACCGGTCCCACATTCGGCAGCATGGTGGTGTAGCCTCGCATCAGCGTAAGCGGCGCTCGCAGATCGTGACTGACGGTCGATACGAACTCTGACTTGAGCGTATCGAGGATCTTGAACTGAGTGACATCCGACAAAACGCTGACCCTGCCGGTCTGCCCTCCGGGCACCTCGGAAGCCACCGCGTAGAGCACTCGGCCGCCCTCGGCCTTTATCTCAATCGCCTGCCCGCTCATTGTAGGTCGCGACAGTAGCTTTTTGAGCTCAGGCGGTCCGATCGCATCATCGATTGATTTTCCTACCATATCGGCCGACCGGCCGTTCAACACGACCTCGGCAGCCGGGTTGGCCAACGAGATTTTCCCTTCGGAATCGGTAACGATTACTGCATCCGGTGTCGACTCCAGAATCGTCATTAGCCTGCTTCGTTCCTGCTCCGCACGTTGGTACAGATCAACGTTGGCAAGAGAGATTCCCAGTTGACTCGCAAAAATGGTGAGTAGCTTCGTTTCCGACGCAGCGAAGGTCCGAGGACTCCGATAGCCAAGCCACAATGCACCGACAAATTCATCTTCGGCAGAGACTGGGATTGCAATCAGAGATTCCAGGCGGTCGAGGACTCCGCTCGTATCAAGCACTGCCCCTGCTCTGGATGGGTTCTCCAGTGCAAATTTCCCACGCTCCCGCGAAAGCTCCATGATTCCTTTGTCAAGGCTGGCCCAACCTCGTCCAGCTTGCCCGGCTTGATAAGATCCAGATTCCAGCACCAGTCGAACGTTTTCAGCCCCGGTTAGATCGCGTATTTTTCCTAGCACCGACGGCAAGGCTTGATCGAGATCAAAGCTCTCCGACATGCTCTGACTGGTCGACAGCAGCAAATTGAGCTCATCCAATCGGGCCTTCAAGCTGACCCGCATGCGCTCGAAGGATGTCGACAGTCGCCCGATCTCGTCATCGCCCTTGGCGGAAACATGGCGATCCAGATCTCCACGCGCGATCGACTCCGCGGTGGATGCCATTTGGCGCAGCGGGAGAGTCAGGCGCCGACTCATCAGATTTACGCCGACAATCAGAACCCCTCCAATCGTCACCAGAAGGATGAAAAGGTTGGCTGTTGTCGAAAAAGCCAGGGTGTCGAGCGTACGCTGCGGTGTCGAGACCAATATATTCCACGGGTAGCCTGCCACAGGGTGAGAATAAACCAGTGAGCGGGTGCCCTCCGAGCTGGTAGCCTCAAAGAAAACACCCTCGGGACCCGTCGCAAAATCCGCTTGCTTTAGCCATTGATCTGGATCGGAGTGCGAAATCACTCTTCCACGCTCGTCCACGATCAGCGCCTGGCCGTCTCGGTAGGCCGCCAACCTTGCCAGCACGGGTTGGAGCAACGGATTGCGCGCCAAATCTGCCCACCCGACAATCGTGGAATCTGTACCGGCCACCGGAGAGACGAAAATCAGCTGTACGCCCTCCCCCGCCCGATCCGGTGGCACGCTAATTTCCTGAGGCACTCCAGTTTGAACGGCAGCCTGAAGCTCTACCGGGACAACCACGGATCCCTGCGGCCAATCGGCCAGCACGTTCCCCACGGAGTCGAGCACTGCGAGCCGAGTGAAAAATGTCAGAGATCGGTGAGCATCCGCTAGTAAGGTTGTCAGAAACTGATCGCTTGCTCCAATGCCTTCTGTGCTGGTCGCGAGATCCCGAATCTGGGTCCTGCCGGTGTGAATAAAGAACGGAATCCCTTCTCCGGCTTGATGTGCGGTCTGCTCCATCTGATCTGAGAGTATTTCCGTTGCCGAGGAACGTGCCAGCAGCCAATTGCCGGTTGTAAGGGCCAATCCACCGATGACCCCGAAGGTGATGATCACCGTGACCATTCGAGCAGACAATGAGCGATTGTAGGGCCCGATTTCGGTGTGAGCTGGACGATGCCACGGCACCAAAGTTCGAATGCTCTCGGCAACCACACCGGCGATGGCCATTTCGAGCACACTGGCCAACATCGTGGGACCAAGAAGCGAAAGTGTGTAGTCCAGCGCGGTGAAGAAATCGCCGCTGCTGTACGCGAAGTTCTCAAGGGAATGTAGACCGCCGAATAGTAAGCCGACAGCCAATGCGCTCGGCAAGGGGCGGGCGGCCAATCGTCCAGGCCAATCCGCATAGTTTCGCCGGATAAGCCAGGCAAAAACGGCTGCCTGCGCGGCAACGCTAAATGGCGTCAGCAGTCGCTGTGTTTCCCAACCTCCGCGCGCCAGGCCCCCAAAGAAAGCGACAATAATCGCAAAGGGCTCACCGAGCAATCCTGCCGCCAGTACCCACGGCACCGCGCCGAACAATGGGAATGAAGCGCCGACCGGTTCGATGGGCAGGCCAGGCGATGCGACCCCCACCCCAACCGGAAACTGAACGCTCAGCAAAGCCGCAGCCAGCGGCGCGGAAATCAGCAAGCCTATGAATAGGTTTCGATCAGCTGTGGTCGAAAGGCTGAGTCGCTTATGTCGCAGACCCAGAACGATCAGCAAACCATAGACCGCGATGAGGACGTACCCGACATCGCGGATGGGTAACGCTAAATAGAAGGATCCCCCAAATCCCCAACTCCCCACGTTCATGGGGCCTCCAAACTCAAGAGCGGCGCCGGGATTATACAGGCCGAGCAAAGATTCCGAAATTGTGCGCGTCAGCCGGGCAATGCTTCCTTGGAGCCGCAAAACCACCTAACATAAGGTGTAGGAACGGCGAATCCTTGCTCCGGTTTGCCCTTTATGCTAGACTGCCTTAGCTCTCTTTTCTGGAAAAATGTGACCGAAAAAATCCTCATCATCGATGACGACATCGACACTCTGAAGCTTGTCGGGCTGATGCTAGAACGGCAGGGATATCAGATTGCTGTCGCGAGCAACGGCACCATCGGGCTCTCCAAGGCTGCCTCAGAGCAGCCTGATTTAATTCTGCTGGACGTCATGATGCCCGATATGGATGGATATCAGGTGACCGAGCGACTTCGATCCGACCCCTCGCTCTCGCACATCCCAATCGTGATGTTCACTGCAAAGACGATGGTAGATGACAAGGTCAAAGGCTTCGAATCTGGAGTCGATGATTACCTGACGAAACCCACCCACCCCGCGGAGTTGACGGCGCACGTTAAGGCAGTGCTTTCCAGGTCAGTAGCAACCCCGGCTGCCAAAGCGCCCGAGCAAGCGCAGATCATCAGCTTCTTCGGTACGCGGGCCGGACTAGGGACGTCGACCCTCGCACTGAACGTTGGGGTCGCGATGCAGCAAAGCGGGATAAACGTTATCGTTGCAGAAATCAATCCGGGCCGGGGCTCGATGGCCTTGAATTTGGGGATTACCACTCCCACTGGTCTGAGCGCCCTGCTCTCTCGGTCTCTGAAAGATATTCATCTCAGATCGGTCGAGTCAGAACTGGTTACCCATAACAGCGGCGTTCGCTTTCTTCTTTCGTCCTATCAGCCGCAAGAGGCCGAGCTGGATGATGCGGTATCTCAAATGGAGACGGTGATCAACAGCCTGACCACCATGAGCGATGTCCTTATTCTGGATATCGGCTCTGGGATACGCCCCTATACCAGGCCATTACTAGGCATGAGCACGCGGGTAATCGTGGTTGTTGAACCGGTTTATCCTTCCAATGTGATTGCCCGGGCGGTGCTCGAGGAAATTTTCTCGGGCGGATTAGAGCGAATCAAGACCAGTCTGGCCTTGATTACCCGCGAACGAACCAGCCTCAACATCCCATGGAAACAGGTGGAGGCCGATCTCGGAATCGAACTGGCGGGCATCGTTTCTCCGGCCCCAGAACTCGCACAGCAGGCAGCCCAGAACGGCAAGCCGCTGGTGATCTTGCACCGCGACACACTGACAGGCGATCAGATCCGCAAGATGACTGAGACAATCAGTTCCCAACTGACCGTCGCAAATCCCCTTTGACCGAAACCAATATTCAGCAGCAAACCCGTCAAGCAGCGGACCTGCTGCTGAACTCAAAGCATGCAGTTGCGCTAACCGGCGCCGGTATGTCGACTCCATCCGGAATACCCGATTTCCGGTCGACACGTTCTGGCATCTGGAGCGAGGTCGATCCGATGGAGAGGGCCTCCCTTTCCAGCTTTCGCTATGACCCCGATAAATTTTACGGTTGGTTCCATTCGCTAGCACAATTGATTTGGACTGCAGAACCGAATGACGCTCACGCCGCGCTGGCATCGATGGAGCAAGCCGGTCCGCTTGAGGGGATCGTGACGCAGAATGTGGATGGCCTGCATCAGCGGGCCGGCTCAATTCAAGTGAACGAAATCCATGGGCATTTACGCGCTGCAGTTTGTGTCGACTGTCTCCAACGTCACGACTCGGAGTCACTTTTTGAAATCTTTGTGGCTACGGGCATCGCCCCAAGCTGCGACTCATGCAGCGGCAATCTGAAGCCGGAGGTGGTTCTCTTCGGCGAACAGCTGCCTCATGAAGCGATTGCTGCAGCAAATGCGCTGTTCGATTCGACGGATATGGTCATCATCGGTGGCTCGTCGCTCGAAGTCGCACCTGCTTCGGGGCTCCCTTTACGTGCGCTCGAGCGCTCGGCCAGTTTGGTGATCATCAATCAAGCACCGACCTACCTTGACTCGCGGGCCGATGTGGTCTTGACAGGAGACGTAGCCGAACTGCTTCCTATGATCGTTAATGAGGTGCATCTTGAGCAGTAGCAAACCTCCCGGTCCAGATACGGCCATTCGGAACTATCCAAAACTGCTGAACCGCTACGAGCGCCTACTGGAGCTGACTTCGGATTTGGCCGCCACATTCGACCTGGATACTTTGCTTCAGAGGATCGTGGTAGCGGCTCGAGAGCTAACTGACAGCGAAGCCTCATCACTCCTGCTCTATGAAAAACAGACCCATTCGCTCTACTTCGAAGCGGCCACGGGCGGGCTTGTGAGCGGCGTCGGGCAGCGGGCGATTCCGGCCGACAACAGCATCGCAGGCTGGGTATTCACTCATGGAGAAGCGATCGTCTCCCAGGATGTGATTAACGATCCACGTTTCTACCGAGAGTTGGATGCGCTGACACAATTTGAAACTCAGAGCATCCTTGGGGTTCCGCTGCGCACGAAGGATAAGGTTCTGGGAGTCATCGAATCGGTCAATAAGGTGGATGGAATCTTCACCGACGAAGACGTACAAATCCTGCAAACCCTGGCAGCGCAGGCCGCCATCGCTATCGAGAACAGCCAACTCTTCATGCAAAGCGATCTCATCGCGGAGATCGTACATGAACTGCGAACTCCGCTAGCTGCGCTAACCGCGGCTTCCCATCTGATGCAACGGCCAGAACTCCCAGATGATCAACGCACCAAGCTGGGTAAAACGATCCTGAATGAGGTTCAGCGCCTCAACGACCTCACCACCGATTTCCTGGAACTGTCACGGTTGGAATCCGGACGCGTGCACTTCAAGCGTGAGCCGGTTCATCTGGGCGGGCTTGTTCAGGAATCTTTGGAATTGGTCCGCGCCCAGGCAGAATCCAGAGAGATCGGGCTAGAAACTGAAATTGATGATTCGTTGGTGCCGGTGCACGGTGACCGAAAAATTCTCAAGCAACTCGTGTTGAATCTCCTGACGAATGCGATCAAATACAGCAATCCGGGGGATGTTGTGACGGTGACCCTGCAATCAGCAGGGGATGAAGTGAAGCTTGAATTTCGTGACACGGGGCGAGGAATCTCGTCCGAAGATCAGGAGCGATTGTTTCAGCGCTTCTACCGTGCCGGGGATGCCGAAGACAATATTCAGGGGACCGGTTTGGGCCTCGTCATCGCCAAACGGATTGCGGAGAGCCATGAAGGCTCGATAACGGTCGAGAGCACCCTCGGGAAGGGCTCTACTTTTACCGTAACACTCCCAGTTGAGACGTCAACAAAGATAGCCACCCGGCCGCGTAGCTAGCCTTTCCCTTTACTGATTTCGATTCCTGGGGAGACATAGCGGACTCCGTTTGGCTTGCTTGCAACCTTTGGTTGCCGGCAACCCTACCCTCTTCGCCCGAACTGCCGCTCCAGAGCTGCCACCGAAAGGTGGACCATCGTGGGACGTCCATGCGGACAGGTTCGAGGCGAAGCGCTTTGTTCAAGGTCCAAGATTAGCTGCCTCTGTTCCTCCAATGACAGAACCTGTCCTGCTTTGATGGCGGCCCGTTTGCAAATTCGTGCAGCCAACCGCGCTTCCTTCACTGCCGCAAGCGGGGTTTCATCTTCTTCAAAATCTTCGACCACCACCCTCAGTGCCCGCTCAGGTGACAAGTTCGATACTGAGGCCGGTAAGGCTCTGACTCGAAAAGCGTGTGCCCCGAACGGTTCGATCGAGAATCCCAACGACTCGAGCACCTTCAGATTGCTCTCTACCACTTCGGCCTCGGCCTGCGTGAGCTCTACGGTCTCTGCCTCGAGCAGCCCTTGAGATTCCGGAAGCTCGGCCTCGACCTGTGCCATGAGCTTGTCAAAAAGTACCCGCTCATGTGCTGCATGCTGGTCAATGAGATAAACACCGTCCGGACCTTC
This sequence comes from uncultured Anaerolineaceae bacterium, assembly GCA_964482355.1. Taxonomy (GTDB): domain Bacteria; phylum Chloroflexota; class Anaerolineae; order Anaerolineales; family E44-bin32; genus JADFRG01. The sequence goes on from CAYZXF010000202.1 coordinate 42,383, forward strand.
TGCAACCAGATAGGTAGCGCCAACCTGACCAACCGACCGCAAGATTGGGACGGTCATCGTTTTTTGGGCAGGAGCCTCGATGCTCCGTTCCACGGGCTCCGGACTACCGATGGTCTGTGGGGACCGTTCACCCGACCAAATTGAGTCCATCGGCATCGGTTGAACGGGTGCTTGCCCGAGCAGAGTTGCGCGAACAGCCCGCTGTACGATTGAAAAGACCAGCGCCGGATCTTCAAAGCGGATTTCTGATTTCGCAGGATGAACGTTGACATCGACCACTTCAGGCGGTGCTTCAACAAATATCAGGGCTATCGGGAAACGTCCGACCATCAGAAACGTATGATATGCCTGCGTGACCGCCGATCCCAGGCTTACGTCTTGAATCCACCGCCCGTTGACGATCAAAGTAATCTCGCGTCGGTTGGAGCGACTAATAAACGGCGCTCCTGCAAAACCTGAGACATTGATCCCTTCGCTGGATGCTTTGGCGACAGGGATCATTTGCTGAGCGATATCCAGGCCATAGATCTCCGCCAATACCTCCAATGAGTCTCCATTCCCTGTAGTTTGGAGCTTGGTCCGACCCTCGCTAACCAATTCGAAGCTGCGGTCGGGATATGCCATGGCATAGCGGGTCACGAGCCGAGAAATCCAATTCCGTTCGGTGGTATCCGTCTTTAAGAACCGTCGCCTGGCTGGCACGTTGAAAAATAGATCCTTCACTTGAACGACTGTGCCCTCAGGAATCCCAACCTTTTCCGCATCTCCGAGCAAACCTCCATTAACGGACAAACGTGTGCCTAATTCTTCTCCTTCGGCGCGCGTGGACAACATCATTCGCGAGACCGCGCCAATGGAAGCCAGCGCCTCCCCGCGAAAGCCAAGAGTGCTGATTGATTGCAAGTCGGCGAGCGTTTCCACCTTTGAGGTCGAATAACGCTTGACCGCTAGCTCGACCTGCGACTGAGGAATTCCAGAGCCATTGTCGGCAACTTCGATCAGGGATTTTCCGCCATCTTTGATCTGTACCTGCAGCCTGGTTGCACCAGCATCTAGCGAGTTTTCGATCAACTCCTTTACGATCGATGAAGGGCGTTCGACGACTTCGCCGGCCGCGATGGCAGACGAAACTTCGTCGGATAGGGCGTGAATTGGCATGGCCAATGATTATAAAGCTGCCGGTTGACCCGCATCCCCCGACTGCATATACTCGACAAGTCGCTATGGAATCCGGACCTCAGTTCAGTCCCGCGGTTGTCATCTGTTTGGTAGTGGCGATCGTTATTGCAGTAAATGGAGTATTGGTGTTGGCAGTACGGCGCGGGGGCAGTGAGGTCGAGATGCTGAGGCGAGCGGCCAAGGCCGCGCGCAATCCATGGGGTAGTCAAGAGAAAGAAATGAGCGAATTACGCGAAAGAGTAGCGCAGTTAGAGTCTGAGAGCACAAGTAGTTCTGGCCCCGAGGAATAGATGAGCAAATGGAGTGAAATGATCGCGTAGTCCGGACCGGGTGCGGCAGCGCAGGATACGATGAATAAGATAATGAGTCTGCAAGAAAGCGTGGGATTGCTTCCTGAGAACGGCGGCGTGTTGGGCCTGGGTGGAGTGACGAATTATCGGCGCCCGATGGCATTCGCTCTGGCCATGCTCGCCAACCCCCCTTCCCAACCCGTGACGCTGCTCACTTTTACCGCTGGTTTGGAAAGCGACCTGCTGGTGGGAGCGGGTCTCGTAGCCAAGGTCAGAACCTGTTACTTTGGCCTCGAGGCGTTTGGGCTGGCTCCAAATTTCACGCAGGCCTCGGATCTCGAAATCATCGAGGAGAGCGAAGCCAGCCTGGCGCTCGGACTGCGGGCAACACTCGGCAAGGTCGGATTCATGCCCTCCCTGGCTTGGCAAGGCACAGACTTAATGAAGCTGCGCCCGGATGTGAAGGAAATAAGTGACCCATACACTGGCGAAGTACTCACCGCCTTCCCTGCCGTTCATTGCGATCTGGCCGTAATCCATGCGCTGCGAGCAGATCCTATGGGAAACGCTCAGCTCGGACAAAATATAGGTGTGGATCGAGAATTGGCCTACGCAACCGAGAAAGTGCTCGTAACCGCAGAAGAGATTGTCCCAAGGCTCGATCGGGCAGATGTTGATGGATCGGTAGTTACCGCCGTCGCCGAAGCGCCAAAAGGCGCCTGGCCAACATCATGTTATCCAAATTACCCTTTGGACGGGCAAGAATTCTTAAATTATGTGGAGTTGGCCGGGACTGAGGGCTACGATGCGCTTATACAATCCTGGACTTCTCGCCACCTCCAGTAGCCTGCATTCCGCATTGCGGTCCGCCCCCATACTGTTCATCCTTCTCTTATGAACCTGTGATATTTTCACCCGGTTCTACCGTATCAGGAGCATTCACATGAAATCCAATGCCACGAAAATTCTGCTTGTGCTCGCCGTTGCAGTCGGATTGACTGGAATCGCGTTTACCTCCGGGGTCGCGCTCGGTTACGTGGCTCCACGAATTACTGCTTTCTCGGGCGAAGCGCCTCCAATCGAATTCTCAATCCCGCAAATCGTTACCCGGGACGACGTCACACCTGAAGTCCAGGGAGATCGCGACGATCTGATTGCGCCTTTCTGGGAAGCCTGGGAGATCTTACAAGACGACTACGTCGACCAGCCGTTAGATAGCGAGACCCTGATGCGCGGCGCGATCCGCGGCCTGGTGGATTCGCTTGAAGATCCCCACACTTCCTACATGGATCCCGATCAATTTCTCCAGGCGAATTTACCTTTGAACGGTGAGTACGAGGGAATCGGCGCTTGGGTGGATTCGGAAGCCGAGTTCCTGACCATCATTTCCACCATGCCGGGCTCGCCGGCCGAGGCCGCCGGGCTGCAGTCTGGAGATCAGGTCATTGGTGTCAACGGAGATGACGTAATTGGGCTGGATCCCAGCCTTGTCATTCGTCAAGTGTTAGGCCCTGCGGGAACCCCGGTCGTTTTAACCATCCGAAGAGAAGAGGTTCCGGAACCATTCGATGTTGAAATCATCCGAGACAAGATCGACCTGCCGAGCGTGGAAAGCGAAATACTTGACGACAATATCGCCTATGTGCGTCTCTTTTCATTCGGTGCGGATACTGCGAGTGATTTAAGCCGGGCGCTTAGAGATCTGTTGCGTGACGATCCGAAGGGCCTAATACTTGATTTGCGCGGGAATGGTGGAGGCTTCTTGAATTCCTCGGTTGATGTCGCCTCAGAATTCCTTTCAGATGGCGTCGTCCTAATCGAACGGTTTGGTGATGGCGAAGAGACCATCTACCAGGTTAGATCTGGTGGAAGAGCCACGGACATCGAGCTGGTTGTATTGGTCAATGGGGGCACGGCCTCGGCCTCTGAGATCGTGGCCGGCGCGATCCAAGACCACGGCCGTGGTCTGCTGGTGGGCGAAACTACCTTCGGAAAGGGCTCCGTACAGAATTGGGTGGAACTCGCCGATAGCAAAGGCGCGGTCCGTGTCACAATTGCGCGTTGGTATACTCCAGAAGACCGGCTAATCCACGGCATCGGTCTGAGTCCCGACATCGAGGTGCTGATTCCTGAATCTGGCCTCGAAGAAGGCGAAGATCCGCAGCTGGACGAAGCCATCAAGCTTCTGTTGGGCGAGTCAGTCCAGAACCGCTAAGCTCCCCTAAAATCCCATAGAGAGGGGGTTCCCATGGATCCCTCGCAAATTGAGTTCGCGCTGGCGCGCATCCGAACTGCGCTAGAAGCGGGCGAAGTTCAGGCTGCAATGGATACTCTCACCGACCTGCATCCGGTCGATCGGGCGGAAGCCTTTTCGGATCTAGATGACAGGGATCAGGCAGCGCTTTTGCCGCGTCTGGATCTGGAAGCAACCGCCGACCTCCTTGAGGAACTAGAAGACGAGCAAGCCGCAGCAGTGGCAGAGAGATTTGACACGCAGCAGTTGGCTGACGTCCTCGACGAGATGGAGCCCGACGAAGCGGCGGACGTACTGGGCGACCTTCCCGCGGCCCGTGCGGAACAGGCACTAGCGGAGATGGAAGAGGCCGAAAATGTACTCCCACTCCTGCCATTTGCCGATGAAACGGCCGGCGGACGGATGACGACCTCCTTCATCGCGCTTCCGACAGGATCCACAGCCTCGGGAGCAATCCAAATCCTGCGCCAGGTAGAGCCAAGTGCGGAGACGCCGTACTACCTTTATGTGGAGAATGAAACCGGCCGATTGATTGGGATTATCGGCTTGCGTGAGCTTGTAATCGCGGGTCCGGATACTAAAGTCGAAACAATCATGGATCCAGAAGTGATCGTTGCGCGCACCGACGAGGATCAGGAGGACGTGGCCCTTCGTATGGCGCGCTATGATCTGGCCGCCCTACCAGTGGTAAATGACCGAGGGGTCGTTGTGGGAGTGATCACCCATGATGATGTCCTGGATGTTATTGCGGAGGAGGCCACCGAAGACATGTACCGACTGGCTAATGTCGCCGATCATGACCTATCGATTCACAGTCCGATCAGGTTGGCCATCCGAAAGCGCATTCCCTGGCTCTACTTGAGCGCGGTTACCGCGCTATTCGCGGCCTGGGTCGTATCAAGATTCGAATCGCTAATCGCGGAGGTAGCGATACTTGCGGTTTTTCTCTCGGTGGTGGCCGGCTTGGGAGGCAATATGGCAACACAGAGCCTGGCCATCATCGTTCGCGCGTTAGCGCTCGGCGAAATCGACCTACGTCAAGCATGGCGAACGGTGGTGAAGGAGAGTCTTACCGGCTTGATAGCAGGCTTGCTGGTCGGCACCGCAGTTGGTCTAGCCGTTTGGCTGTGGCAGGGGAACCTTGTGCTCGGCGCGGTTCTCGGGATAGCGCTGATTGGCAATATGCTGGTTGCCGGTTTCGTGGGCGCGCTGGTGCCCATCTCGCTCAAAGCTCTGAGAATGGATCCCGCACTGGCTTCGTCGGTCCTGGTAACAACGGTAACCGACAGCGTAGGCTTTGCGCTCTTTCTAGGCTTATCTGCCCTGGCGTTATCAAACCTCCAGTGAGAGTGCTCCAGGGCTTTTTGCGGATATTTTTCCGCCACTTCTATACGAGCTTAGCCTGGTCATATGACTTTGTAGCGAGCATCGTATCGGTTGGCCAGTGGGATGATTGGGTGTTATCGATCCTGGACCCCGCCCCAGCGCAACCCATTCTTGAGATTGCGCATGGACCTGGCCATCTTCTTCATGAATTAACTCGACAACAGATAAAATCGTTCGGGGTCGATGCTTCACGTCAAATGTGTCGTATAGCTAGCCGCAGATTAAAACGAAATGGGTATGCGTCAACGGTGGTGCAGGCAAAGGCACAAGCGCTCCCTTTTCAGCAGGAGTCATTTGCAACCTTGTTCAGTACATTTCCTACCGAGTTCATCTTGGATCCAGCCTCGATGGCGGAAGCTCATCGAACCTTGCAGGCGGAAGGACAATATCGGATCGTACCCATGGCAGAAATCCGTGGTCCAGGATATTTTGACCGTGCTGCTAGTTGGCTATTTCGTGCAACCGGTCAGTACGCGGAAATTCCGGATTCATGGAGCCAGCCAATCGCCGAGGCAGGATTTGAGGTGCGCATGGAGGATGTCAACCTGAGCCGCTCAAGAGTAATCCGACTGATCGCGACCCGATCCAGTCGAATGGAAGGTCAAGTTGCCTAAATCCAGTCAACCCGGCGATCTTGCGATGCTGGTCGAAAACAAAGGCAAGCAATTCATCATCAAGCTCGATTCCAATCATCGACTCCAAACCCATCGAGGAGTGCTCAAGCACGAGGCCTTGATCGGCTTGCCCTGGGGCTCAACGGTGACGAGCCACCTCGGCAAGGACTTCTTGATGCTGGAGCCATCCCTGCGCGACATCCTGCTTCACACCAAGCGCCAATCTCAAATTATCTACCCCAAGGAGATCGGCTACATCTTGCTTCGGCTCTCCATTGGCCCTGGTGCGCGGGTAGTGGAATGTGGAACCGGATCAGGGGCTCTAACGACTGCTTTCGCCTGGGCGGTGGGATCGACAGGCGCGGTCTATTCCTATGATCGTCGAGAAGACATGCTGGAGCTGGCCACTCGCAATCTAGAGCGCATAGGTTTGCGGGAAATTGTCGAGCTAAAACATGTGGATATCGAGGCCGGCTTTGCGGAACGAGACGTAAGATCCGTATTTCTGGATTTGCCGCATGCGCATCGATATCTGCGTCAGGCTCGTGAGGCTCTGGCGGACGGTGGGACGTTGGGTTTGATCCTGCCAACTGCTAATCAGGTCAGTCGGGTGCTGTCGGATCTTGAGCGTGCATCGTTCGGGCTACCCGAAGTATGTGAAATCCTGCTGCGATTTTATAAACCCAATCCGCAACGTCTCCGCCCAGCCGATCGGATGGTCGGGCATACTGGGTATCTGCTGTTTGCGCGAGCAGTTATGGGCACGCCCGATGAATGATCTAAGGGATCAACTGGAGCGATCCCTGAGCAAGTTAGAACCTAAAGCTGAGACGGAATGGGATGCGACGCCGGCCGCGGTCTTGATTCCTCTTTATCAAGAGGACGGCGATTGGAAACTTCTCTATACCCGCCGAACCGATTCGGTGGACGTACATGCCGGACAGGTCTCATTCCCCGGCGGCCAGATTGAGGACGCCGATGTCTCGATCGTGGCGACTGCGCTTCGGGAAGCCCAGGAGGAGATCGGGCTGAACCCGGAGGATGTGGAAACCCTCGGCCAACTCAATCCGCTTTTCACGGTTACGCAATTTTTGGTAACGCCGATTGTTG
>CAYZXF010000203.1:0-5443 GCA_964482355.1 uncultured Anaerolineaceae bacterium
GAAGCACACAGGAGAGACGCGCATCTCGTACAACGATGCCGTCGAAGAGGCGCTGTGCTTTGGATGGATCGACAGCATCGTCAAGACGGTTGATGATGGCCACTTTGCCCAAAGGTTTTCCGTGCGGAAGAACACGAGCAATTGGTCACAGCTAAATATCGAGCGGCTTCGACTGCTGGTTAATGAAGGGAATATCATGCCTGAGGTGCTTGAAACCCTGCCTGATTTATCGGTAGAGGAGTTCGAAGTGCCTGCCGATATTCTTGTTGCAATCAAAGCCAATGATGAAGCCTGGAAAAATTATCAGGGTTTTTCAGCTCCATATATGCGAATCCGCATCTCCTACATCGATGCCGCGCGATCGCGACCAGAAGAATTCGACAAGCGGCTCGAAAATTTCATCAAGAAATCTGAGCAAAACAAGCTGATCGGCCAGGGCGGAGTTGAGAAGTATTATTGAACGAAGGGTGTCGCGCAGTTACCCCCGCAGTCAGCGACCGCTAAATCCGAAATTGAATACATGGCTAATTTGATCGGGAATACCATAAACGAGCGCTATCAGGTCGAGTCAGAACTTGGCCGCGGCGGAATGGGAACTGTTTATCGCGCACACGACTCCACCCTCAACCGCGACGTGGCGCTCAAGCTAATGTCGAACACCGATCTGGGCACGCAAGGACGAGCACGTCTTCTCAACGAAGCTCAGACCGTTGCTCAACTTGATCATCCCAACATTGTGACCGTATTCGATGCTGGAGAGTATGAAGGCAAGCCCTACATCGTCATGCAATTGGTGGAGGGGGGAACCCTTCACGAGCACAGACCGGACAAGCTGGACGAAATATTGCAGATCGTCAAGCAAGTTTGCGCGGCCCTGGATTACGCCCATGAGAGTGGCGTCATCCACCGTGACCTAAAACCAGAAAATGTAGCGCTGTCTGAGGACGGTACCGCCAAGCTCATGGATTTTGGCCTGGCGCGCTCAGTAGCCTCGCGCATGACCAGCGAAGGAAATATCGTGGGCACCGTGTTCTACATGGCGCCTGAACAGGCCATGGGGAAGGAGCTGGACGGCCGTGCCGACCTGTACGCGCTGGGTGTGATGCTTTATGAGCTAACGACCGGCGAATTGCCATTCGTCGACGAAAACCCGATCGCAGTGATCACCCAACATATTAACTCCCCGGTGGTGCCCCCGCGCGCAAAAAACGAAGATCTTCCGCCGTACGTCGATCGACTGATCCTCAAGCTGCTGGAGAAAGACCCTCAGGACCGGCCTGAGAGCGCCGCCGCAGTTTTGGAGATCCTGGAGTCTCCGGATGAAGCCCACGACGAGTTGCGCGAAGGCAAGGACTTTTCCGTACTGGATCGTATAGTCCGGGGTCGAATTGTGGGTCGGAAGGTCGAGTATGAGGAGGCGCGTGCCTTGTGGCGGGAGGTAGAAAACGGGGTCGGCCAGACACTGCTCATCAGTGGGGAACCGGGAATCGGAAAAACTCGATTGATGCGAGAGGTGGTCACTCAGTCGGAGGTTTCTGGTGGCCGTGCGTTAGTGGGGGAAGCGAGCGCTGAGAGCAACACGCCGTACGGTGCATTTGCCCAGATGGTGCGTAAGGCTCTCGATCAGCAATCCGAGAACGGGGTCAAATTGCCGGATTTCGTCTTAGACGACGTGCTCAATCTGGCGCCTGACCTCCGACCTTACTACCCAGACATTGAACCTAATCCTGAGCTTGATCCTGAATCCGAACAAACTCGGTTGTTGGAGAACATGGTCGCGTTCTGGAATGCATTCAGCGATGAATCCCCTGTACTGCTGGTTTTGGATGATGCCCATTGGGCGGACAGCAGCTCGATTGCCATGTTCCAGCATCTTGCAAGGCGTACAAAGGGGCGGCCGGTCATGATGTTGGCCACCTACCGCGAAATTGAACTTCGTGAGGCGCGCCCCTTCAACGAAATGCTCCTGGAGCTTAACCGCCAACGGATCGGCACCCGAATCAAGCTCGCCCGTCTTGACAAGGAAGAGACGCGCGCCATGTTGGAAGCCATCTTCAATGACGAGATCACATCCGAATTTCTGGATGGTATTTATCGAGAAACCGATGGGAATCCTTTCTTTATCGAGGAAGTCTGCCGGGCGCTGGTGGAGAGCGGCAAGCTGTACTTCGAAGACGGCGAATGGCACCGTCCCAGCATGGAGGAATTGGAAATTCCTCAGGGCATACAAGTTGCCGTCGAATCGCGCCTTACAAAACTGCCGGAGAATGCTCAGGAAACGCTTCGTATGGCTGCGGTGCTGGGTCGCGAATTTGATTATGAAGTGCTCATCAAGGCGAGTGAATTCGATGAGGACTCGATCATCGACGCGATCGAACTGGCTGACCGGGCCCAGATGGTGCAGGAAGGTCGCGAAGACACTTTGTATGAGTTTGTGCATGCGCTGGTACCTCAATCGATCCGGGAGAATACCCATCGTCTTCGCCTTCGCAAACTTCACAAACGCGCCGCCTCCGCCTACGAAGCCGTTCAGCCAGAGAATTACGAATCGCTTGCTTTCCATCACAGTGAAGGCGGCAACGATAGCCAAGCATTGCACTATTACACCCTGGCAGGAGAACGAGCCCTCGACAACTACGCGAACCAGGACGCGGTGAATCATTTCACGGCGGCTTTGAATTTGACGGATGATGATATCGAAACAGTCGATCTGCTTACCCAACTGGGGGAATCGCAGGCCCGCCTCAGCCATCACAGTGAAGCCACGCAAACATGGAAGCAGGCAATTGGACTGTCAATCGAACAAGGCAACCTGGACCACGCGGCTGAGCTCTTTGCCCGCTCGAGTCGGGCGATATGGCAGGCAGGGGATACACAGGCCGGATTGGATACATGCCGCGAAGGATTGAAAGTAGTTGAGGGAGCTCCCGATGGTCCCGGATTGGCACATCTTCTAGCAGAAACCGCCCGCGCCTACTTCTTCAATGGTGTGAAAAAGGAAGTGGAGCCCTATGCCGAACGGGCGTTGGAAATGGCCGATCAGTTTGACCTGCTCGCCGTACGGGCGGACAGTCTGATCACGCTCGGCTCTTCCAAGGATCCGGGTTCGGACGAAGCGACGACGCTGCTTGAGGAGGCGATCCAGATCGCCGAATCAGCCAATCTTCTGACCGAGGCCATGCGGGCACGCAATAATCTTGGTGTTGTGCACACCTCCAATGGAGACTATGAAGAAGCGATCGCCGGTTACTTGCGAGCGGCCGAGCTGGCTCATCGCAAGGGTGATTTGAATTTGGAGCTATTCTTCACAGTGAATGAAGTATGGAGTCGCATTCCTCTGGGTGAGCTCCGCGAAGCGGAGACAGGATACAGAGAATTGAGCATTTCGCTCGCTGAACTACCCGACCCCGGAGCAGCAGGGAGTTCGTTCGAGGCGATGGAAGTCAACCTGATGTTCGGAAAGGGAGAATTTGAGCGTGCACTGGAACTGTCCGACAGGACCATACAGAGTCAGCGGGAAACCAACGATCTGTTTACCCTTCGATGGTCTCTGGGCCTCAAATCGTGGCTTCTACTGCTGGCAGGCGAGCTGCAAAAGTCAGCTGCGATTGTAGATGAATCACTTGCAATCTTCCTCAAGTTCGGCTGGGGAGTTAATCCGCATTGTTGGGCTTCTGTGATTGCGAGCATGACTGGCGACACTGAAAAGGCTGGTGAAAGCTTGGAAAGCGCACGGAGTATTCTAAAGGATCAAGAGTTGACCTTCTGGCGACGAGTTGACATTCTACGCGCAGAAGCCCATCTCCTTGCAGCAGAACATGATTGGGATGCAGCCTGGAAGAAATTTGGTGAGAACCAAGCCTTTCTTGCTAAGAAGAAAATGCGTTTGAATGCCATGTGGTACGAAACGGAATGGGCGGAGGCGCATCTTTTGCGAGGAGAGCCGGAAGACATTGAACGCGCCAGGGAGCTGCTCGAGAAAGCTAAGTCTGAGGCGGATGATATAGGCGCTGACGGCTGGGTTGAGTTGATCGATGGGAAACTTGCAGACATCGCGCGTATTTCTTAGGATTTAACTGCCCTAAAATTCACGAGCCGTACGATGCGTGCAAGCATTCAGTGGACCCCGTGTGCCCGGATAATTGATAGCAAGTACGCCAATTTTGAAAAGCTCGTATGGCTTTATTAAGTGAAAGGATCTGAAACCTGTGGAAGCAGAAAAATCAATTGACTTACTAAAGGAGCGCGTCGCTCCGATCGAAATGAGCCCAGACGATTTCCGAAAGATCGGGCACCAATTGGTGGATGATGTGGCAAATTTCTTAGGTTCATTGCCGGAACGCGCGGTGGGTCCAGGAAAGACTCCTTCGGAGATCAAAGCCGTTCTGGGAGATACGACATTGCCTGAGCATGGCACACCCCCTGACGAACTTCTCAGAGAAGCCACAGACCTTATGCTTGAGAATTCGTTGTTCAATGGCCACCCTCGCTTCTGGGGCTACATCACTTCTTCGGCCGCGCCCATTGGCGCGCTCGGCGATTTGCTGGCGGCGACAGTAAACGCTAATGTCGGTGGGTGGTCTCTCTCGCCGATGGCCGCTGAGATTGAACGCCAAACCGTCCGGTGGATAGCAGAACTGATCGGCTTCCCCGTCGACTGTGGCGGACTCCTGGTGAGCGGAGGCAACACCGCGAATTTTGTCGGATTTCTGGCCGCGCGGCGGAAGAAGCTGGGAGCTGAAGTTCGCACGAAGGGGATGGGCATATCCGGTGGGGGCCAGCCAAGGGTGTACGGATCGGCCGGGACCCATACCTGGATTGAGAAGGCGACCGATCAATATGGAATAGGAACCGATTCCATCCGTTGGGTTGCCCTCGATAAAGGTCAGCGGATGGATTTGGCAGCCCTTCGACAGCAGATCAAGCAGGATAAGGACAATGGAGATACTCCATTTTTGGTAGTTGGAACCGGCGGATCGGTGGGCTTCGGGGCGGTGGATGACCTTCCGGAGATTGCGGCCATCTGCCGGGAACACGATCTATGGTTCCACGTCGACGGCGCGTATGGGGGCTTGGCCTCGTGTTCCCCCGATGCTCCATCTGAATTGAAGGGCTTGAGTGAGTCAGACTCCATAGCAATTGATCCCCACAAATGGCTTTATTCGTCGCTGGAGGCCGGATGTGCCTTGGTACGCGATCCACAAGATCTCCTCGACGCATATAGCTATCACCCGACTTACTACAAATTTGAAGGCGAAACCGCTTCCGAAGATACACCTATCAACTATTACGAATACGGTCCACAAAATTCAAGAGGATTTCGAGCGCTCAAGGTGTGGCTGGGGCTGAGACAAGTGGGCCGCGAGGGAGCTGCCCGCATGATCTCGGATGACATTCGGCTGTCCGAGCATATGTACCAAGAAGTCGACAAGCATCCGAACCT
>CAYZXF010000204.1:0-2768 GCA_964482355.1 uncultured Anaerolineaceae bacterium
AGAAACAACCAAACTGCCGAGATCGGCACCATGATTACTGCCGTTTCCTTGGTCAAAGTGGCGATGAGAAAAAGAAATGCTGCCCAGGCTGTCATTAGAGCACGATTGCCCTTGCCGCCGACGGGAGATGCGAACGGAGATATCGCTGCCAAGAGCAACAAACTTTGCAGTAGCTCAGGTTTGGAAAGTGTGTATGTATTCTCGACGAGCGGTCCTGCCAGAACGAGAATGAATCCTGTTGCAGCTGCTTGAAAAATGCTGCCTTGCATTTGTCTGACAATGTAAATGGCCAAGGCCGCGACCGCCATGAACAACAACATATTCCAGAGGAAAAACCAGGCAGGTTGAGCTCCTGCCAACACATAGATGTGGATATATTGAATCCAATAAATCGGCCGGAAACGGCCGAAAGCAGCTTCTTTTGCGATCACACTCCAGTCGCCGCTCTGAATCTCGGCCGCCACGCGGAGAGTCTCGCCATCGTCGAAGAGCCCAAACTCTGCCGACAGTATTCTCGGAATCATTATCAGCGCGGCCAAACCAACTGGCCAATACACCAAGGCCAATTCCTTAATTCGTTCCCGGCTCATAGGAGTGCGATCAACTCTCGATCCGAGGGCAAGAATGATTCACTCGCATTTAAGAGTCACCTCGCCCAGGAAACAGGGACTTGTAATCGACCTTTGGGAAAACATTTAGTAAGCCGCCAACGGTAGCGTCAATAACTCTCCTATCGTCAGCTTCGAAAGCCTCGCGCGCCAATTGGTAGGATCGCTCAGAAGCCGTAAGGTCGGGTAGCTGCCAGCGGAAACCGCGGCCAAAGTACTCGGGATGGAAGTGGTTGAGGTCCGCGCTCTGCGAAACGACTGTGGCATTGGCCGGTCCTTTGGTCGAATAGCTGTGATCAACCCCCACGAGATTCACTTCTTGAAAGCCCATCCAGTACGCGGCCTGCAGGGCAACATAGGTAACGGTGCCGCCTTCAAAGATTCTTCCGGTCAGATCAATCGAAAAATCCTCTGGGCCACGATAGTCAGTGTCTAAGAATATTGTGCCCGGGTCCTCTTTTGTCCACTGCCGGCTTCGCCAAGATAAGAATTTCGGGATCGAAAGGGCTTGTATTTCTGATTCACATTGTTCGATTACGAGCGTATTGATCGCGAAGAAGTAGGTGGTCGCAAAGCCCAGCTCCTCAAACATAAGGTAAATCCGGTTCATGCCAAATGTGATCTCGTTCCTTAATAAAGACAGATCGGTCTTCTTCAAGCTGGGGCCGTTGCCGATGATGAAACAGCGCTCTCCCAGGTGACGACCGCGGAATGTCTTGAGGCGCTCGCGATCGCTCCTTAGGCGAGGGCTAAGCATTCCGGCCACCTGATGGTTCCCGCGGTTGCGCCACCACCAGTAGGCCGCTGAACCTCTCCGCCAGAGGGTATCTGGAACGACGTTCTTCGCGCCGGCACGGCCCGGGCGCGGTGTTTCTTCAGGGGATTGATCCATCGCTAAGGAGCTGTCCCTTCTAGAAACAGGGTGAAGTCACCCCACTCGCCGATTCGGGGGAGCCCACGCCGCCTCGCTTCATCCTCGGGACAAGCCTCACAAATGATTGCGCAGGGTTCATAATTCGATCGTGAATATTTCGTCGAAGGAGTTCCAGTGACCGTCCACTGAAATTCCACACCCGAATTCGGTGCACCCAGCAAAGCCCAGAATGGGTATTCTGCTGCATTACCAGACAGTGAAAGGCCGACCTCTGTGCATCCCGTCTCTCGGATGTTTCGTGTGAGCTCGAGGTAGGGCTCCAGGAGGTTTCGACCGTTGGCCAGCATCAGCACCTCGCGCGATTCCGTTAGAACGCTTCCAACATATGACTCCCCCTTGGCGGGGATTAGTGGGCGAGACTGGATCTGAAGTAGCCAGGGTAAGGATCCGAGCATCAATATTGATCCAAAGGTCAGGATCCATCCAGCGGGTGCGATCCGCTCCATTAGATAGCCGGCTGCGGGTGCGGCAAGCACGAACAACGGAAGATGATAGCGAGTTGCAAAGACCTGCCATTTGAACAGAAAGCTCAAGATAAGCAAACCAATCGCCAACAGCAACAAGTAGAGCGGGACGATTTGGGGCACTTCGTGGCGCCGCCATAGCATCGATCCGGCTAGAAATACCAGCAGATAGAGGTGTAGAGGATTGCCTGCCTGGTCTTCGTTGGTGGTCGGCTCGCGAACCTTGAAGACCCCGTGGGCGGTCGTTCGCGCATCATTGACGTTAATCCCCAGCACTCTATGCACCCACTGCACACTCGCAGCGATTGCTTTGTTCAAATGTGGCGAAGGGGTTCCTGCGTGCAACCCAACATGTCGCATCAGATTTGAGGCAATCCCAGTCAACCCACGCATCTCGTTAGAGTGAAGATTAACTTGCGCTGGGTTCAATGGGCTGTCATAGGTAATCGTGTTTCGAACCAAGTGACCCGCATTCAACACCATAACCAAAACTGCAGCGATTGCAGCAGCTTTTGCGACGAGGATCCAATCGCCCGAGCGGAACAGCAGATACGCCGCATATGCCAGGAACGGAGCCAGGTAGGCGGCCGCGGTGGGTTTTGTGGCCAGTGCGAGCCCGGTAGAGAGAGCCAAGAACAAATAAGGCGGAAGGCCAGGTTCGCCTTTGCGAATCCTCAGTAGCTCAGAAGCCCCAGCGACGAGCCACAATGTGACCACGTAATCGGTGATCGTGCTGGAAGCCTGGATAATGCCCATTGGCAG
>CAYZXF010000205.1:0-2708 GCA_964482355.1 uncultured Anaerolineaceae bacterium
GATCGCGGCTGATGTGCCAGCCGATAAGAGGTAAGGAATCAGATACGCGAAGACGGGAGTATCCATTTGTTGCTGATTGTGGAAAGAGCCTCAAACGGAGGCCGTTGTTGGCTTTTCCCCTCAGTGTTCCGCCGGAAGCAATCCGAATCATACCTGAAAGAGCTCAGGCTGCGAGCCGCAAGGATTGCGCAATAGTCCGTACTGCGTCTTTGCAATCATCGCTCGGGTAAGCGAATGTTCGCTGGAATTAACGACGTCGCCGCGCTCGGATATCATCCGTGCGCGGCGAGTCCAAGTGGTAGAGGTTGCCGGTAACAGGCTCAGGGGATTACTTTAGGGTACCTTCGAATCACTACCGATGTTGAGTGAGCCTGAACCGGTCGCGATGCAACCCCTGCCCTAGAGTCTGCACAGGTACCGAGCCCGGTCAAAGGCGGAAGAACGTAACTCGTTTATCCATTCTTGGAGGGGTTACGCTCAGTATTATTGCGTAGTTCGAAGCATCGGCATCTGTATCCCGTGTTCACGAGCTGCATGAATAGCTTCTTCGTAACCAGCATCGGCATGCCGCACAATCGCCATCCCGGGATCTGTGGTGAGCACCCTTTCTACTCGCCGCGCAGCTTCTGGGGACCCATCCGCTACGATCACCTGGCCTGCATGCTGCGAGAATCCGATGCCCACCCCTCCACCGTGGTGGAAGGATACCCAGGTCGCGCCGCCAACGGCATTCAGCATGGCGTTCAGAATCGGCCAATCGGATACCGCATCCGATCCGTCGCGCATGCCCTCGGTCTCACGATTTGGGCTGGCTACCGAACCTCCATCCAGGTGGTCGCGTCCGATGACGATCGGCGCTTTCAACTCGCCTGCGGCCACCATCTCGTTGAACTTCAGGCCGGCCGCCGCCCGCTCGCCGTAACCAAGCCAGCATATCCTTGCCGGCAATCCTTGAAACTGAACTTGCTCTCGAGCCAGCTTCAGCCAGCGATGCAGGTGTTTATCGTTGGGAAAGAGCTCACGAATTGCGTCGTCTGTTCGAAAGATATCCTCGGGGTCGCCGGACAGGGCCACCCATCGAAACGGCCCCTTACCCTCACAAAACAGGGGGCGGATATAGGCCGGCACAAACCCGGGATAAGAGAACGCCTCCTCAACTCCGGCGTCGAACGCCCTCTGGCGCAAGTTGTTGCCGTAATCAAAGACGATCGCTCCGCGATCCTTGAACGCCAGCATGGCCTTCACCTGCTCAGCCATCGAGGCCGCGCTCCGCTCCATGTATTCGTGCGGAGCATCAGACCGGAGCCGGTCGGCGTCTTCCAACGATAACTCGTGGGGAATGTAGGCCAGCGGATCGTGAGCGGGGGTCTGATCCGTTACGACATCCGGCGTCACTTCCCGGATCACAAGCTCGCGATAAATTTCGGCCGCGTTTCCGATAAGACCAACCGAAAGCGGCTTGCCCTGATCACGGGCCTGTTCCACGATCGTCATTGCCTCTTCAAGCGTATCGACGACCTGATCCACGTAGCCGTTCTCCAGCCTTCGGTAGGCTCGATCCGGGTCGACCTCGACGATCAGCCCGACGCCTTCGTTCATGGTGATCGAGAGCGGCTGGGCGCCTCCCATCCCGCCCAGGCCGGCAGTCAGTACAAATTTTCCCTTCAGGCTATCCCAGCCCTGCTGGCTGGCGAGAGAACCGAGCGTCTCATAGGTACCCTGCAGGATGCCTTGCGTTCCAATATAGATCCAGCTTCCGGCAGTCATCTGCCCATACATCATCAATCCTTTGGCCGCGAGCTCCTCGAAGTGATCCTGGGTAGCCCAGTGAGGAACCAGATTGGAATTCGCCAGCAGCACGCGTGGTGCGTCGGGGTGCGTCTGGAATACCGCCACCGGCTTACCGGATTGAATCAGCAGGGTCTCATCGTTCTCCAACGCCCGTAGTGCAGCTACGATTGCCGCATAAGAATTCCAGTCCCGCGCCGCCTGCCCCCTTCCGCCGTAAACGACGAGATCCTCGGGCCGTTCGGCGACCTCCGGATCAAGACTGTTCATGAGCATCCTCAGCGCAGCCTCTTGCTGCCACCCCTTGCAGCTTAGCTGCGTACCTCGCGGCGCGCGAACCTCATGCGGTGCGTTTGTCACGGCCTTCCCCCAATCGCCTGCTCAACCGCTTCAATGACAGTGCCTGAGCCGATCAGCTGCGCCAGTGCCTCAATGTCGGGTGCCAGCGCACGATCGTTTTCGAGAAACTTGACTTCTTCTCGAATTTTTGAATGTGCGATGGCGGTGCCCAGGCCCAGCCGATTGGCGCCATCCTGCCTCAGGTCGATGGCCTGCGCAGCGGTCAGTAGTTCGATTGCCAGGACATAGCGCACGTTCTCTATGATCTCAAGCGTGTGCCGCGCGGCGTTGGCGCCCATGCTCACGTGATCTTCTTGATTGGCGCTAGACGGGATTGAATCGATTGAGTCGGGGTGCGACAGGACTTTATTGTCGGAAACGAGTGCTGCTGCCGTATATTGAGGCAACATGAGGCCACTGTCCAATCCGCTGGATTTCACCAACATGGAGGGAAGCCCATTGCTGAGCTCAGGAGTCGTCATTCGAAAGGTTCGGCGCTCAGAGATGGTTGCAATTTGCGCGACCGCGATTGAAAGCGTGTCCAGCCAAAGCGCCGGCCCCTGGCCATGGAAGTTTCCACC